>JACPZX010000076.1 GCA_016195325.1 Acidobacteriota bacterium | reverse complement strand
TCGGCGCGCCCGATGCAGCGAAGGAGCGCGTGCCGGGATCGGGAGGGTGTCCGTAGGCCGCAGCCGCCGCGCGGGCCGTGCTACGATTCCGCCCCATGAGAGACACGGCTGGCACGCTGTCGCTCCACGCAGGCGCCGCGCTCGCGGCGACGCTCGCCGCGACCACCCTCGGCCTCACGGCCCCCCCCGAAGCCCCGTATGCCGACCCGAAGGGGGTCATCGCCGCCGCGCACCGCAAGCAGGACGACGACATCAAGGGGGCGTTGATGTCCCCCTTCACCGCCATCGACGCGCACTACCTCGACGCGGGGGCGACGACGCGCGTGGGCGCCGACGGCGAGAAGCTCGTCTTCGATCCGACCGCCCCGATGGCGGCGATGGTGGCCGTCTCGTACGCGACGGGCGATTTCTTCGCGTCGCCCATCGCCGGTGCGAAGGGAGCCACGCTTCGGAAGTCCACCGATGAGGGCGGGCTCGTCCCCGGCGACGGAACGGCGGTTGCCTCGCGGACGAAGATCGGCGACGGCGAGGTGGTCGTCGTCGGGAGGTTCCTCCTCGCGATGTCGCCCCAGTCGGGGACGGGGCGCGTCCTCGTCTACGATCCCGAATCCCCGATGAAGCGCTCCTTCACCGGCCTCAAGTGGTTTCCGCCGGATCTCGAGCTCCAGGTCAACGCCTCGTTCGCCCCCGATTCCGCGCCGAAGAAGATCTCGGTCGGCACGAGCCGAGGCCTCAAGAAGGAGTTCGTGCGCGCGGGGACCTTCGAGTTCGAGGTGGGAGGGGTGAAGCAGCATCTCGCCGTCCTGGCGGAGTCCGGAACGCCGAAGGACGGGGACGACATCTTCATACCCTTCCGCGACGCGACGACCGGGAAGGAGTCGTACGACGTGGGGCGCTACCTCAACATGAAGTTCAAGACCCCGGACGCGCGGTACATCATCGACTTCAACGACGCGGGGAACCCGAGCTGCAACTACTCCCCCTTCTACAACTGCCCGATCCCGCCGGCCGAGAACACGCTCACCGTCCCGATCCGCGCGGGCGAGATGACGTATCCCGCCCACCACTGACATGCGCGCGCGACGTGAAGTCTTCCTCGCGGCGTCCGCCCTCGCGATCGCCGCGGCCTTCCCGGGGCGAGCGCTTCCGGCGGATCGCGCGCCATGGACCGGCGACCCCACGAAGCCTCAGTCCGCCGCGACGGCGCCCGCCCCCGCCGACGCGAGGGCCGCGATCGCGGAGCGGCAGCGAAAACGCGATCAGTACTTCAAGGGGCTGAGGATTTCCCCGTTGACGTCACTCGGCGTCCACACGATCGACGCGAACAAGGTGACGCGGGCGGGGGCGGACGACGATTCGATCGAGATCGATCCCAACACCACGAAGCCCGACGTCGTCAACATCCTCGTCAACGGCTCGGGGGTCTTCGCCACCGCGGTGAAGGGGGGCGGCGCGCTGAGAGTGCGCCGCCAGGCGCCGGATGGCGACGTCGTGCCGGGAGACGGCGAGGTGCTGAGCGGCATCCGGAGGATCGCGGCGGGGGAGATCGTCGGCATGGGCCGTTTCTTCCTCCTCGCCACGGGGAGCGCGAAGGGGGGGCAGATCGCCCTCTACGATCCGAACTCCCCCGCGCACGAGGCCTTCACCGGATTCCGGTGGTTCCCCCCGGACCCCGCCCTCCAGATCCGCGCGAAGCTCGAGCCCATCGCGGAGCCGGACAAGATTGGCGTCGCGACGAGCGACGGCGCGGCGCGCGACTACTATCGCTTCGGGATCTTCCGCTTCACCGTCGACGGCAAGCCGCTTGCGCTGACGGCCCTCGCACCGGCCGCGAAGATCGGCCAGGGGACGACGCTCTTCGTCCCGTTCCGGGACGCCACGAACGGCCACGAGACTTACGCCAACGGCCGGTTCCTCGAGTTGAAGTACGAGGGGCCCGACTCGGCCCACCTCCTCGACTTCAACCGCTCGATCAACCCCTACTGCAACTACTCCCCGTGGTACTCGTGCCCGATCCCGCCGAAGGAGAACACCCTCGACGTCGCGATCCGCGCCGGCGAGATGGCCTACCCGCACGCCGACTGACGGGCCGCCACCTCGAAGCGCCCTTGCGCTTCGCCGGCCGCGAGGCGAGAATCCCGCCGTGCGCGACGACGTCACGGCCCCTCCCGCGGGAACCCCTCCCCCAGACGAAGAGGTGACCTCCCCGCTCGACGGACGCCGCGCGGCCCGGGCCGTCGACGAGGCGATCGCGCGCATCCCGAAGACCGAGCTCCACCAGCACGTGGACGGATCGATCCCCATCGCCCTGACGTGGCGCCTGATGGTGCAGCACGGGCTGAACCCCGTCGCCACCTTCGAGGAGATGGAGCGTCTCCTCGCGATCCAGAAAGACGAGGAGGGGACGCTCCTCGCGTACCTCGACAAGTTCCACTACCCGCTCTGGATCACGCAGTTCTACGAGAACATCGTCGAGGCCACGCAGGCGATCGTCGACGAGGCCGCGTCGCACAACGTGCGGGTTCTCGAGCTCCGCTACTCGCCGGTCATCCACACCTACGCCGGACTGACGCTGAGGCAGGCGATCCGCGCGGTCCTCACGGGCCTCAATCGCGGCGCCGCGACCCGCGGGATCAAGGTGGGGCTCATCATCATCGCGATGCGCCACCACGGCCCGCACATCGCGAAGATCCTCGCGCGCCAGGCGATCGCCGAGGCGCAACAGTTCCACAAGAACAGCGGCGTCGTGGGCTTCGACATCGCCGGGGCCGAGCGCGGGAACCCCCCTCACCTGTTCGCCGAGGCGTACGAGATCGCGCGGAAGGGGGGGCTGGGGCTCACCGCGCACGCCGGCGAGGACGAGGCGCCGGAGATGGTCTGGCAGTCGGTCGATCGCCTGGGCGTCCAGAGGATCGGCCACGGCTGCTCTGCGGTCCGCGACAGGGAGCTGATGCGCCGCCTCGCGAAGGACCGGATCGTGATGGAGTGCTGCCTGACCTCGAACTACCAGACGGGCGCGGTGAAGCGGGGCACGCGGCATCCCATCCTCGATTTCCTCGACGCCGGCGTCCCCGTGGCGATCTGCACCGACAACACGACCGTGTCCAGCACCGATCAGAGCGTCGAGAACCGCCTCCTCGCCCGCGATCTCCCGATCGACGCCATCGCCGGGCTGCATCGCGAGGCGGCCGCTCGCTCGTTCATCCGCGATCCGGCCTGAGTTATACTCCCGGGCCGCGAATCCCCCCGTCGGAGGGCAGAATGTCCCCGAAGCCCGTCGATGACCCTCTGGACGTCGTGGCGAGCACGGCCGACGCCGCCTTCGCCACGGACGAGGAAGGTCGCGTCGTCATCTGGAACAAGGCCGCCGAGCGTCTGCTCGGGCGGGACGCCGCGTCGGTCCTCGGAAAGGAGTGCCACGAGGTCATCTGCGGCACCGATGTCTTCGGCAACCGGTTCTGCGACGCCAACTGCACCCTCGTCGAGATGGTCCGCCGGCGCGAGCCGATCCGCCACTTCGAGATGGACATCCGGACGGCCGCAGGGGGAACGCCTCGCGTCTCGTTCTCGATCCTGACCCTCCCCGGATCGAGGCCCGGGCGGTTCACCCTCGTCCACATCTTCCAGCCGGTGGATCGTGGGCGCGAGGCGGACCAGCTCATCCGGCGCATCCTCGAGACCTCGCCGGCGCCCCGCGTGCCGGCCCTTCCCGGGAATCCCGCTCCGGCCGCCCCGGCTCCGGCCTCGCTCACGGGACGGGAGATCGAGGTGCTGCGGCTGCTGTCCCAGGGGGTCAGCACCGAGAAGATCGCCGACTCGCTCTTTATCAGCGTCTCCACCGTCCGGAATCACGTCCAGCACATCCTCGGCAAGCTCGACGTGCACAGCAAGCTCGAAGCCGTCTCCCTCGCCCTCCGCAACCGCATCATCTGATCTCCGCACCACGCCGCGGCTGATGCAGATGCATCACGAGAATGATGCGTCTGCCGGATTCCACGCCATGGCCCTGGACCGTAGAGTGAGCCGTTCGATCGCTCACTCTCACGGAGGAGATCCCCATGTCGAGCATCACGTACCGGTGGGTCCGCCGAGCCGTCAGGTCGGCGGCGGCGTTCCTGTTCCTCGTCGCCGTGGTCGCAGAGTCGTCGCCTTCCTTCGCCATCCCGGCCTTCGCGCGGAAGTATCACACGAGCTGCCAGACATGCCACATCGCCTTCCCCGCCCTGAACCCGTTCGGAGAGGCCTATCGCCTGAACGGGTACCGCTTCCCGGCGGGGAGCGACTCGAGCGTCTCGAAGGACGACGCCGTCGCGCTCGGTTCGGACGGCTACAAGAAGCTGTGGCCCAGGGCCGTCTGGCCGGGCGAGCTCGCCGGCACGCTTCCGGTCTCGATGACCGCGGAGAGCGAGCTCTCGAACGACCGGGCGACGAAGAGCACGTCGTTCAACGGCGCGGGCGCCGCGGCGGAGATCCAGGCCGGCGGCACCTTCGGCGACCACGCCTCCTTCTTCGGCAACCTCGTCTTCGAGAGGCCGGACGGCGGAGCGACCGAGACGACGCTCGAGCGGATGAGCATCCTCTTCCGCCCGTGGTCGAGCCCGGCCTTCCAGTTCAAGGTCGGCGCGTTCGATCCGGGGCTCCTCCTCATCTCCACGCATCGCAGCGTGGTCACGACGGAGTACCTGAGCCTCACGCAGACGGTGGGGGACAACGGCTGGGCCGCCGAGCCGACGCAGAACGGCGCGGAGTTCTTCGGCGTCGCCGCGCACCGTCTTCTCTACAACGCCGGCTACGTCGAGGGGGCGGGCAACGCCGCGAGCAACTCGAAGGACGTGTACGGCCGCGTCGCGTACAAGTTCGGCGGCCTCACCCTCGACGGGACGACGAAGGGGACCGCCGCGGCGGGGCTCCCCGCGAACCCGAAGCCGTGGAGCGAAAAGTCGTTCACCGTCTCCGCCTTCGTCTACAAGGGCTCCCCCCTCCTCAGCCAGACCACGACGACGCTGGTGAACGACCCCAACACCAACATCGTCTCCCAGGTCGACACGACGATCGAGCAGGACGATCGCTTCACGATGTACGGCGGCGAGGTGAAGGTGAACTTCCTCAATCTGATCTTCTACGCCGGGGCCTCGGCGCGGACCGACCGGCACCCGTTCCTGGCGGACTTCTCCCCGGCCGCCACCGACGTCTCGTCGAAGAACTGGTGGGGCGAGGCGCAGTGGGTCGCCCTCCCCTGGCTCATTCCCGCCGCCCGCTGGGAGTCGTTCGATGTCGCGGGGGCGAAGACCGAGCGCTACACGGCCACCGTCAACATGCTGGTGCGCGCCAACGTGAAGACCTTCGTGGCCGCGGACTGGCTCAAGGAACCGACGCTCAAGTACCGGACCGAGGAGATCGTGGCGGGCCTGGTCTTCGGGCTCTGACCCCCTTGCACCGGAGAGAATGGAGATGATGATGAGATCGATGCGAACGCTCGCGCCAGCCTGCGTCGTCTTCGCCTTCGCGACGCTGGCCCCGGCCGCAGAGCTCAAGGGGATCGTCAAGGCCACCGGCGCGAAGAGCAACACCGACGCCGTCGTGTACGTGGACGCGGTGGCGGGGAAGACGTTCCCTCCCCCCGCCGCGCACGCGCTCCTCGACCAGAAGAACATGGTCTTCGCCCCCCACGTGCTCCCGATCGTCGTCGGGGCGACCGTCGACTTCCAGAACAGCGACGCGGTCCTGCACAACGTCTTCTCCCCCGACAAGTGCGCGGAGAAGTTCAACCTCGGGAGCTGGCCCCAGGGGCAGAAGAAGAGCTTCACCTTCAAGCAGCCCTGCGCGGCGACGATCCTGTGCAACGTGCATCCGGAGATGGAGGCGTTCATCGTCGCGGTCCCCACGCCGTACTTCGCCGTCACCGACAAGAGCGGCGCGTACAGCATCAAGGACCTCCCCGACGGCGCCTACACGATCAAGGTGTGGCACCCGAAGCTGAAGGAGACGAGCCGGCAGGTGACGGTCGCCGGCGTCACGAGCGCCGACTTCGAGCTGAGCAAGTAAGCGGAACGCGCGATGACGGAGCGCCGTGTCGACAGGGACTGGCTGGAGACGAACTACCCCTGCCACACGGCGTGCCCCGTCGGCACGGAGGCCGGCCGCTACGTCTCCCTCATCGCCGAGGGGCGCTTGCGTGAGGCCTACGCGGTGGCGCGGCGGCCGAACCCGCTCGCCTCGATCTGCGGGCGCGTCTGCGCCGCCCCGTGCGAGTCCGCCTGCCGGCGCGGAGCGCTCGACCAGCCGATCGCCATCCGCGCCCTGAAGCGCTTCGTCACCGAGCGCTTCGGCGTCGAGAGCATGATGGATCTCGACACCCTGCGCGAGATCTACGGCCGGCGCGGCGTCCTCCACCCGGGGGACAGGGTCGCCGTCATCGGGGCGGGGCCCGCAGGGCTCGCCGCGGCCCATGACCTCGCCCTCCGCGGCTACCCGGTCACGATCTTCGAGGCGCAGCCGGTCGCCGGCGGGATGCTGCGCCTCGGGATCCCCGAGTACCGCCTTCCCCGCGAGCTGGTGAAGCTCGAGATCAACGCCATCCTGAGCCTGGGGGTCGAGCTGAAGGTGGGGCGCCGTCTCGGCGCCGACTTCACCCTCGCCGACCTGAAGCGCGACGGATACCGCGCGATCTTCCTCGCCATCGGCGCGCACAAGGGGCGCGAGCTCCAGATCGAGGGGGGGGATCTCGACGGCGTCCTCAAGGGAGTGGACTTCCTCCTGAACATCAACATGGGGTATCGCCTCGAGCTGGGGAAGAAGGTCATCGTCGTCGGCGGCGGCAACGTCGCCCTCGACGTCGCCCGCACCGCCCTTCGCGCGGCGGCCGTCGACGAGGCGGTGAACCCCGGGATCAACATCGTCACCGCGCTCGACATCGCCCGCTCGGCCGTGCGCTTCGGCATCAAGGAGGTGCACGTCGTCAGCCTCGAGTCGATGGAGGAGATGCCCGCCGCGCCCGAGGAGATCGATCAGGCGCGCGAGGAGGGGATCGTCTTCCACCCGCGGCGAGGGCCGCAGAGGATCCTGGGGCTCGGCGGGAAGGTGACCGGGCTCGAGACGATCGAGTGCGCCTCGGTCTTCGACGCGCAGCGCCGCTTCAGGCCCACCTTCGTCCCGGGCTCCGAGATCGCGATGGCGGCCGAGACGGTGATCCTCGCCATCGGCCAGGCGAGCGACCTCTCGTTCATCTCGCCCGCCGACGGCATCGCAATCACGCCTCGCGGGACGATCCAGGTCGATCCGGACTCGCTTGCGACGACCGCCCCGGGGATCTTCGCGGGGGGGGACGTCGCGTTCGGCCCGCGCATCGCCATCACCGCGATCGCCGACGGGCGCAGGGCCGCCGCCTCGATCCAGGCCCACCTCCGGGGAACCGGATTCGTCCCGGAGCCGGTGGAGGTGATCCTCGAGCCGCTTCCCGGGTACACGCGCCCACCCGACTTCGAGGGGGTGCGGCGCCAGGATCCGCCCGTCCTCCAGATCCAGCGGCGGATCGGCATCGCCGAGATCGAGCAGTGCTTCCCCGAGGAGTCGGCGCGGAGGGAGGCCTCGCGATGCCTGAAGTGCTGGGTCAACACGATCTTCGCCGAGGACGCGGTGAAGGGGACGGAGTGCATCCTGTGCGGCGGGTGCGCCGACGTCTGCCCGGAGGACTGCATCGAGTTCGTCCCCGTCGCGGAGATCCGCGCCGATCCTTCGCTCCGAAACGATGCCGTGGCCGAGTTCGGCGAGGCGGCGGAGGCGCTCTTCGAGGGAGAGGGGGCGGCAGGGACGGTCCTGGTCAAGGACGAGACGATCTGCATCCGGTGCGGGCTCTGCGCGGAGCGCTGCCCGGCCGGCACGATCACGATGGAGCAGTTCCAGCTCCGGGAGCCCGAACATGTCCGAGAGTGAGAAGAAGGATCCGCGTGTCACGCGGCGGCTCTTCTGCCAGGCGACGGGACTGTCGGCGTGCGCGGCGGCGGCGGGGGGGACCGGCATCCTGTCGATCGACTTCCTGAGACCCCGCGCCCTCTTCGAGCCGCCGACGCGGTTCGCCCTCGGCCCGCCCGACGCGATGGAGACGGGGTCGGTGGTCACCGACGAGGATCACCGCGTCATCGTGGCGAGGCGCGCGGACGGCTTCCGCGCCCTCTCGTCGATCTGCACGCACCTGGGGTGCATCACGCGCTACCAGCCGGACGCCGGCGTCATCGCGTGCCCGTGCCACGGGAGCCGGTTCAGCCTCGACGGCGAGGTGATCGGCGGGCCGGCGCCGCGCCCGCTCCACTGGCTCGAGATGAGCGTCTCGGACAAGGGGTTGATCCTGGTGGACACGGCGGTGGAGGTCCCGCAGGGGACGGTCTTCAAGCTCTGAGGGCGCGATGGAATTCATGAAGACGGTGACCGGGAACAGGCTCTGGCGATCGATCGTCCGTCACGGCGTCGTCGCCACGAACCGGAACCGCGTGATGATGGTGATGGAAAGCCTTTTCCTCCATCTCCATTCCACGAAGGTGCGCCGCCGTAACCTCGAGGCGTCGAGCCACTACTACCTCGGGGGGATCTCGGGCTTCCTCTTCTGCGTGCTGACCATGACCGGCCTCTACCTGATGCTCTACTACCACCCGTCCGTCCCGCAGGCCTACCAGGACATGAAGGAGCTTTCGTTCGCCGTGAGCAACGGCGTCTTCCTCCGGAACATGCACCGCTGGGCCGCGCACGCGATGGTCCTGGCGGTCTTCCTCCACATGCTGCGCGTCTTCTACCACAAGGCGTACAGGCCGCCGAGGGAGTTCAACTGGGTCGTCGGCGTGGTCCTCCTGCTCCTCACGCTGCTCCTGAGCTACACGGGGTACCTCCTCCCGTGGGATCAGCTCGCCTTCTGGGGGGTCTCGGTGGGGACGAACATGGTCCAGGCGACCCCCTTCGCCGGCAAGGATCTTCGCTTCCTCCTGCTCGGCGGGAACATCGTGGGAGAAAACGCTCTCCTGCGCTTCTACGTCCTGCACTGCGTGATCCTCCCGCTGGCGCTCGCCTTCGGCGTGGGAATCCACCTCTGGCGCGTGCGGAAGGACGGCGGCGTGCAGGGCTCGCGCGGGACGACGCGCCCCGAGCCGGGGAAGGGGGAGTGAATCCCATGGATCTCGTGAAGACGAGCGACGCGAAGGCGGTGCCGAAGCGGATCGCCCTGATCCGGCGGGAGGCCCCCGCACGGCTCCTCGAGGATCGCGAGGAGACGTGGATGACCGCGCCGCACCTCCTGATCCGGGAGGTGATCCTCTTCCAGGCGTGCGTGATCGCCCTCGCGATCGTCTCCCTGGTCTTCGACGCGCCGCTCGAGGGGATCGCCGATCCATCGCACACCCCCAACCCCGCGAAGGCCCCGTGGTACTTCCTCGGCCTCCAGGAGCTCCTCCACTACTTCCCGCCGATCGTGGCGGGGATCCTCCTCCCCGCGCTGGCGGTGATTGGTATCGTCGTCATCCCCTACTTCCGCATCAACCTCGAGGTGGTCGGCTTCTACGAGCGGCCGTGGAGGCGGAGCCTCGCCTTCCTCACGGCGCTCGTGGCCGTCGTGAGCGCGATCCTCGTCGCGTACCACGTCTGGCCCGTCCTCGTCCCGACGCTCGTCGTCTTCGCCGCGATGTCCCTCCCCGCGCTTCCCGTCTGCCCGGAAGGTGTGAAGAAGTGGCTCGCGCGCGTCCCGCTCGCGGACTGGATCATGCACTGGTTCGTCTCGGTGGTCGTGATCCTCACCGTGATCGGCACGCTCTTCCGTGGACCCGGCTGGTCGTGGGTGTGGCCGTGGGCCGGGGGAGCGCACTGATGGCCGGCCACCACGACGGGCGATCCGATCGCCTCTGGCTCGCCTTCGCCGTGTCGAGCGTCGCCTTCGTCGGCGTGCTGGCGATCTCGCCCGTGAAGGACTACTTCCGCGAGTACCGGGCGTACCAGACCGCCTACAGGCAGAAGCTCCTGGACGGCGCCGGTTCCGCGCAGGAGCTGAAGGCGGCCTCGGCGCTCACCGTCGGCATCCGCCAGTTCTTCATTCCGGAATTCGACCGGCGGGTCGATCGCTGCACGAGCTGCCACCTCGGAGTCGAGAACGCGAAGATGGCGGGGGCACCGGAGCCTTTCCGATCCCATCCCCTGACCCCGCACACTCCCGGCGACTTCGACAGGTTCGGCTGCGTGAGCTGCCACCTCGGGCAGGGGCGCGCGACCAGCGTGGCCGAGGCGCACGGCGACGTCGCCGACTGGAGCTCACCCCTCCTCCCCGTCCGTTACACCGAGGCCTCCTGCGGACGCTGTCATGCGGGGGACGCCGTTCCCGAGGCGTCGCTGCTGTCGCGCGGGCGCGCGCTCATGACGCGCGCGGGGTGCTTCGGCTGCCACCGGATGCGCGGGCACGAAGGGTGGCGGAGCGAGGCGCCGGATCTCGACGGCCTGTCGGCGAAGACGTACCCCGCGTGGATCGCGGCGTGGCTCAAGTCGCCGTCGAGCCTCCGCGAGGGGACGCTCATGCCCGACTTCCATCTCCCCCCGGAGGAGATCGAGCCGCTCGTCGCCTTCCTCTGGGCGCGGCCGCCGCGGGCGTCGCGCGCCCCCGCCGCAGGCGACGTCGTCCCCGCCGGCGACGCCGCGCGGGGAAAAACGCTCTTCGGAGAGTCGCGCTGCGTCTCGTGTCACACCATCGAGGGGCGCGGAAACGGCAGCGCCCCGGAGCTTTCCGGCGTCGCGTCGAAGGTCAACCGCCGGTGGCTCATCGAATTCCTCGCAGACCCCGAGGCCCTCCAGCCGGCGACGAGGATGCCGCGGTACGCTTTCAGCCGCCAGGACCTGCTCGATCTCAGCCAGTACCTGATGGACGAGATGACCGACAACTCGGCGCCGGCCCCCGGTCCCCCGATTCACCCTTCGCAGAAGGCGATCGCCGAGGGGGAGGCGGTCTACAAGAAGTACGGCTGCGGCGGATGCCACCGCCTCTCGGGGCGCGGCGATGCGGCGCCGACCGGCCCCGATCTGACGGGGATCGGCGACAAGGCGGTCGCTCTGATCGACTTCGGCGTGAGGGACGATCTCCCGCGCCGCCTCCCCGACTACCTCGCCGCGAAGGTGACCGCGCCGCGGTCGTTCCGCGAGGGGCTCAGGATGCCCGAGTTCAAGCTCACCGGGAGCGACACCGAGGCGATCGTGACGGCGCTCCTCTCGGCCGGGCGCGACAGCGTCCCGCAGGCCTATCGCGTCGAGAGCCCCGATCCGCACGACGCGCCCCCCGGAAGGTTCGGGGCGCTCGTGAGCCGCTACCGATGCCTCTCCTGTCACCAGGTGCAGGGGGCCGGCGGCGACATCTCGAACGCGCCGCTGACCTTCGAGGGAAGCCGCGTGAAGCGCGACTGGCTCCTCAAGTACCTCCTGCTGCCGAGCACCATCCGCCCCATTCTCACGGACCGGATGATCCCGCTGCGCA
This sequence comes from Acidobacteriota bacterium, assembly GCA_016195325.1. Taxonomy (NCBI): domain Bacteria; kingdom Pseudomonadati; phylum Acidobacteriota; species Acidobacteriota bacterium. The sequence goes on along the minus strand of JACPZX010000076.1, from coordinate 80,592 downwards.
TGCCGCAGGAGGAGGCGGCGTTTCTCGCGGACTTCATGGAGAACGTGTACGTGGACAACGACACCGCCGAGGAGATCTTTTCCGGCGGACTTCCCGCCGCGCAGGTGGAGAGGGGGCGCACTCTCTTCCACGAGAGGTTCGGCTGCCGGAACTGCCACATGGTGGACGGCAAGGGGGGGTACTACGGGCCGCTCCTCGACGGCGCGGGATCGCGGCTCAAGTCGGGGTTCGTCTTCCGCTGGCTCAAGGGGCCGCAGCGGTGGCGCGCCGACGTGCGCTGCGCCGACTTCGGACTTGCGGACGATGACGCGCGCGATCTCGCGGCCTACGTCATGTCGATCCCGCCGCCGCCCGCCGCGGCGGGAGCCTCGAAGCCCGCCGGGAGCGCACGATGAAGCCGCGCGGCGCGCTCGTCCTCGTCGTGTCCGTCGCCCTCGCGGCGATCGCGCTCGTCGGCGGGCGGGGCGTCGGCGTGACGGCGGCGCCGGACCCGAACGCGGGAGTCGCCCCGGCCTTCAAGATGCCCGTCCCACCGCTTCCGTACGGCGCGCGCGAAGGACAAGCCCTCTTCCACCACTACTGCGCCACGTGCCACGGCGACGAAGGGCAGGGGGACGGGCTGAACGCCTACAACCTCGATCCGAAGCCCAGGGATCTCTCGGACCCCGCGTTCCAGAGGAAGCGGAGCGACGACGATCTGGCGGGAGTGATCCGATCGGGGGGCGGCGTCGCGGGCCTCTCGACGGGGATGCCGCCGTGGGGGCGCACCCTCGGCGAGAGGAGGATACGCAACATCGTCACGTTCCTTCGGACGCTGAAAGCCGCCGCCCCCTGATCAGATCTCGCGGTTCACGACGCGCTTCAGCGTCGCGGCGTCGATGTTGCCGCCCGAGAGAACGATCGCGACGGTCTTTCCCTTCAGCCGGTCGCGAAGCGTCATGAGGCCTGCGAGGCCGGCCGCCCCGGCCCCCTCGACGAGGTTGTGCGTCGTCGAGAGAAGGATCCGCAGCGCCTCGGCGATCTCGGCCTCGGAGACGGTGACGAAGTCGGTGAGCCCCTCGCACAGGGCGTCGAAGGTCCCCTCGTAGACGCCGCGCGTCGCGAGGCCGTCGGCGAAGGTCTCGGCGCCGAGGCCGGCGACCGGCGTGCGGGCCTTCCACGACTCGTAGATGGCGCGCGCCCCCGCGGCCTGCACGCCGAAGACCTCGACGTCGGGCTTCAGCGCCCGGAGGACCGTCATCGCGCCGACCGCCTGCGAGCCCCCGCCGACCGCGATCACCATCGCATCGAGTGCCGTCAGCTCCTCGAGGATCTCGAGCGTGAAGGTCGCCGCGCCGGCGATGATGAGCGGATCGTTGCTCGAGTGAATCATGCGGAGCCCGCGCTCGGCGACGAGCCGGGACGCGACGGCGACCGATTCGTCGTAGTCGCGCCCTTCCTCGATCAGCACGGCCCCGAAGCCGCGCATCGCCTCGTTCTTCTCCGGGTTGTTCCCGCGCGGCACGCAGATCGTGGCCGCGACGCCGAACCGCGCCGCCGCCCACGCCACCCCCGCCCCGTGGTTCCCCCGCGTCGCCGCGATGACGCCGCGCCGCATCTCGTCGGCTCCGAGGGCGGTGAGGACGGAGAGGCCGTTTCGCGCCTTGAAGGCGTTCGTCGGGTTGTGGTTCTCGTGCTTGACGGCGATCTGGATGCCCCCTCCCACCGCCGTCTCGAGGGGCGCGTACCGTCGCAGCGGCGTCGCGGGAAGGTAGGGGCGGATGCGGCGCCGCGCCGCGAGGACGTCCTGAAAGGTGATCGGCCATCCGCTCACGAGTGCGGCTTCATCCTGAAGTCCACCGTCACCGTCCCGACCATCTTCACGGGGCGCCCCCCGTCCATGGCGGGGCGGAAGCGCCACTGCCTCACGGCGGCGAGGGCCGCGTCATCGAAGAAGGGGTTCCCCTTCACGACGCGGGCCGCCGCCACCTCCCCCGATCGATCGACGACGACCTCCACGACGACCATCCCCTCCTCCCCCGCCTGGCGCGCCCCCTCGGGGTACTCGGGTTCGACCCTGTTGATGACCTCGGGCGCCTGCATGTCGTCGCGCATGAGCGTCGGCCGCACCTCGCCCGCGCCAAGCCGGCCGGGGCGAACGCGCTTCGCAATCGCGTCATCGGAGCGGACGGGACGGAAGTCGGCGGAGACCTCGGCGCCGGAGGCGGGTGCCCTCGGCGCGCCCTCGGTGCGGACCGACGAGTCGAGATCCACCTGGATGTCGACGTTCTTCGCGGGGGTGCCGGGCTCCGCCGACGTCGCGGCCCCCTCGAGGGGCGGCTCCGTGGCGGCGGTGGTCTCGCGGCCCGACGGCGTGGCGCCGGCCGCGTTCGGGCCCGCGGCGTGCCGCGGGGGCAGCGGCGCGGCGACCTCGGGGCGGTTGGCCGACGACCTCACCACGAACCAGAGGGCCGCGGCCGCGAGGACGAGCGCGCCCGAGGCGAGGACCAGGCTCCGCGAGTCCGAGGCGCGCTTCGCGGGGCGAGGCTCGGGCATCCTGATCCCGGAGGCGCCGGGGCCGAGCGTCACCGCCCTCAGCGCGTCGGCGCTCACCTTCACGGGGGACGATCCCGGCGCCGAGGACGCCCCGCCGGCGAAAGCCCGCAGATCCCTCTCGATGAACCGCGCCGACGGGTAGCGCTCGCTGACCCGCTTGGCGAGCGATCGCTTCAGCACGCCGAGGATCGGGGCCGGGAACGCGTCGCGCAGCGGCTTCAGATCGACGTCGGCCGGATCGACGATCCGCGAGACCACCTGGCCGAGCGCGTCTCCCTTGAAGAGGACCGAGCCCGTGATCGACTCGTACAGGACGCAGCCGAGCGAGAAGATGTCCGAGCGCCCGTCCACCTCCCTGCCGAGGAGGGATTCGGGCGACATGTACATCGGCGTCCCCGGCATGCCGGAGCCGACGGTGAGGGTCGACTCGTGCGCGACGCGGGCGATGCCGAAATCGCCGAGCATCGCGCGCTCCCCCTTGATGAAGATGTTCGCGGGCTTGAGATCGCGGTGGATGATCCCTGTGGCATGGACGGCCGCGAGCGCCGCCGAGACGTCGGCGCAGATTGCGGCGGCCCGCGCCGGGGGGAGCGGCCCCTTCCGGAGGAGGTCGAGGAGCGTTCCCTCGGGGACGTACTCCATGATGAAGTACGGCACGCCCTTCTCCTCGTCGACGCTCATCACGCGGACGATGTTCGGGTGCGTGTCGAGCCGCGCGAGAGCCCTCGCCTCGCGGAGGAACCGCTTCTTGGCCTCCGAGCCCTCCATCGTGGACGGATCGGAGACCTGCAGCACCTTGACCGCGACGTCCTTGTCGAGGCCGATGTCGTGGGCGAGGTAGACGACTCCGAACCCCCCCACGCCGAGGCGCCTGCGGATCTCGTACTTGCGGGCGAGCGTGGCCCCGGGGAGGAACGCGTCCGAGGCGGAGGAAGAGGCGGGGGGAAGCGGTGGGGACAGCGGAGCGCCCTTGACGGTCGGCGCGGCCGCGCACTTCGGGCAGGCGGCCCCTTCAGTCTTTCCGTCGAACCCGCACTCGAGACAGACGGCCATCGGGCGCGATTATAGCCGGGTCCCCGGTCCACGTGGCGTCGGGGGAGCGTGCGGGACGAGTCCGGGGGCGGAGCGCTCCGCCCCCGGACGGACTTCAGATCGCGATCAGTTCCCGCCGCTCGGCGACGCCGCGCCGGCGGGCTTCGTGAACTGGGAGTCGTCCACGGTGACGTTCACCGAGATCTCCTCGGCGGTCGTCGAGGAGAGCGGCTCTCCGTCGACGGTGATCTTCGTGACGTACGGGAAGGGAATCCCCGACACGTCGCGGTAGTCGGAGTACGAGGCGAGAAGATCGGCGGGGGCGCCGCCGGGCCCGGGGCCCTTCGACGCGGCCCGCAGGACGCGGCCCGTCACCGGATCGAGGAAGAGCCGGATCGTCTCCCCCTCGTACGTGACGTTGAGGAGATCGGCCTTCACCGAGTCGACGTCCGCGGTGCCGCCGAACTTCGCCGAGAAGGTCGGCTCCGCCCGGTGGCGGAAAAGGAGGAGCGGGCTCCGCTTGAGCGCCTTCAGCATCTCGGCGCGCTGGGAGTCGGGCAGCTGCCGCACCCCCATGGGCCCGCTCATGAAAGCGTCTCCCGGCGTCGCCACCAACGTCACCGGGCCCATCGGCGTCGTCATCTCCTGGCGCACCTTGTCGGGATAGACGAAGGTGCGCGTCCCCTTCAGGTTCATCTCCCCCCGGGGGGTGCTCACGTTCGACTGCTCGACGATGCGGAGGCTCTTGATGGCGTCCACCTTCTCGGCGCCGCCCAGCGCCCCGACCGCCTTCGTGACGAGCGCCGCCCCCTTCGAGGCCGCCTCGGCGTCGCTGACCCCGGGGGCCGCTGCGACGGCGGTTCCCGCCGAGGAAGACTCGGGGATGGCGATGTCGAGATCGGCGATCTTGCCGTACGACTCGAGGGGCTTGTCGAGACCGTCCTTCTTCCCGACGACGAGGATCGCGAGATCGCTCTTGTGGACGTACTGCTTCGCCACGCGCGCCACGTCGGGCGTCGTGACCTTCTCGATGTTCTCCTTGAACCTTGCCAGGAAATCGCGCGGGTAGCCGTAGTACTCGTACGTGAGCTGCTGGCGCATGACCTTGGCGCGCGAGTCGTAATTGAAGATGAACGAGTTGAGGATCGACTGCTTCGCCTTCGTGACCTCGTCCTCGGTGGCGGGGCGGTTCACGATGCCGTCCACCTCCTCGAGCAGGGCGTCGATCGCGGCGCCGGTCGTCTCGGTCTTCGTCGTCACCCACACGTTGAAGGTGCCGGGGTGGTCGAACTCACCGTCCATCGAGCCCCGCACGGCGTAGGCGAGACCCTTCTTGGTGCGGACGTTCGTGAAGAGCCGCGACGCGAATGAGCCGGAGAGGACCTCGTTCATCACTTCGATGGCGAACAGGTCGGGGTTGTCCTGGCGGACGCCGAGGTGCCCCATGATGACGTCGGACTGCGTCATGTCGCTCTTCACGACCCGGTAGTACCCGGGCTTCGGCGCCTTCTGGTAGGCGGCCTCGGGGTCCTTGAACTCGGGGCCCTTCGCCCAGTCGCCGAAGACCCTCTCGAGCTGCGCCTTCATTTCCTTCGAGTCGAAGTCGCCCGTCACGCCGATCAGGAGCCGGTTCGGCATGTAGTACTTCGCGTGGAAGGCCTTCAGATCCGCCTGGGAGATCGCCGAGATCGTGGCGTACTCTGGGTTCCGGGCGTACGGGCTGTCCGGCCCGTACACGAGGCGGTTCCCCTCGCGGAACATGATCCCCATCGGGTTGTCGTTGCGCCGCGAGATGGCGCTCATCGCCTGGTTCTTCGCGACCTTCAGCTTCGCCTCGTCGAACGACGGGGCGCGGAGGACGTCGGCGAAGAGCTGCACGACGTCCGGGAAATCGCCCTTGAGGCACGAGGCGGAGGCGGAGCCCGCCTCGTTCGAGATGGACGTCTCGATGCGCGCGCCGCGCGCGTCGAGCCAGTCGTCGATCTCGTCGCCGGATTTCCCCTTCGCGCCTCCGGTGCGCATGACGGTGCCGGTGATCCCGGCGAGGCCCGTCCTGTCGGCCGGCTCGAGCTTGCCGCCGGTGTGAACCCGGGCGGTGACGTCGATGAGCGGCAGCTCGTGATCCTCGAAGAGCATCACGACGACCCCGTTCTTCATGACGTAGCGCTCGGGGCTCGGGATGGCGAACGACTTGAGGGCCGGCGACTTGATCTGCTTCCAGTCGGTGGCCTGGGCGAGCGCGCCGGGCGTCGCGGCCAGGAAAGCCGCCGCCGCGGCGAGCAGCCCGGCCGCGAGGACGATCTTCTTCGTGGTGTGCATCGTCGTCATGTTCGCTCCTACTCCCCGGCCGGCGCCGGCCTGGAGGCCGCGCTGCCCGTCGTCTCGATGATGCCGACCGTCCGGTTCGTCTCGAGGAAGGTCGTGTTCGCCACCCTCTTGATGTCGGCCTTGGTGACCTTGTCGAGCCGGTCGACGCCCCGGAACAGCTCGCGCCAATCGCCGGAGAGCGCCTGGTTCTGGCTGAGGTTCTGCGCCAGCCCACCGTTGCTCGCGAGGCTCCGGATCAGATCGGCCTTGGCGCGGGCCTTGACCATCGCGAGCTCGGCGTCGCTGACGTCCTCCTTGCGGAGCCTGTCGAGCTCGCCGTGGATCGCGTCGCGCACCTCGTCGGTCGTGTGGCCCTTCGCCGGGAAGGCGAAGACGGCGAAGAGGCTCGGGTACTTCCCGTCCGGGAATCCGGGGAAAGCCTGGATGACTGACGCGATCTGCTTGTCCCTCACGAGGCCGCGGTACAGGCGCGACGTGCGCCCGCCGCCCAGGATCGTCGCCATCGCGTCGTACACCTCGTCGTCGGGATTGTTGACGCCGGGGATGTGGTAGCCCTCCAGGTAGACGGGCTGCGCCGGGTCCTTGAGCCGGACCATCCTCTCGCCGTTCTGCGGCGGCTCGACGGTGCGGACGGGAGGGGGCTGCTCCCCCTTCGGAATCCTGCCGAAGTACTTCTCGATCATGGGGATCACTTCGGCGGCCTTCACGTCGCCGACGATCGCGGTCGTGATGTTCGCCGGCACGTAGTACTTCTTGTAGAAGGCCTCGGCGTCCGTGAGCGAGAAGGCGTTCAGATCGCTCATGTAGCCGACGACGGGCATGCCGTACGGGTGCGCGATGTAGGCCGCGGCCAGGAACTGCTCGAAGAGGCGCCCGACCGGCTGGCTCTCGGTGCGCATGCGCCGCTCCTCCTTGACGACGTCGCGCTCCTTGTAGAACTCGCGGAACACCGGCCTCATGAAACGATCCGACTCGAGGTACGCCCACAGCTCGAGCTTGTTCGCCGGGAGGGAGTAGAAGTAGACGGTCGAGTCGTTGCTCGTGCCGGCGTTGAGTCCCACGCCGCCCTGCGTGTCGATGATCTCGTCGAACTCGTTCTTCACGACGAACTTCTCGGCCTCGTCCTGAGCGTCGTTCCAGGACTTCTCGAGATCCTTGAGCTTCGCGGCATCGGGTTTCGCGCTCCGGCGCTCGGTGTCGTAGGCCCTGTAGGTCGTCTCGATCTTCGCGAGAGCGACCTTCTCCTTCTCGAAATCACTCGTCCCGATCTTCTCGGTCCCCTTGAACGCCATGTGCTCGAACATGTGCGCGATGCCGGTGATCCCCGGCACCTCCTGGGCGCTGCCGACGTCGACGTACGTCGCGAAGGTGAAGACCGGGGCGACGGGCCGCTCGACGATGATGAAGGTCCATCCGTTGGCCAGCGTGTGAACCGTCACGTTCTTCTCGAACTCGCCGAGGCTCTGCGCCTCGGCGGGGGCGGGGGCGGCGAAGAGCAGCGCGAGGGCCAGGAGCCCGAGCGCCGTCCCGGCGACCGCGCGCCCGGGGATCCTGCGTGGAGCGATGTGCATCACGTCACCTCTTGGAGGACGAGTTTGTGGCGGGGCGGGACCGTGATCCGGAAGGGGCCATTATACCTACGGGAGGGCCCGCGCGACGATCTCCATCCGCTCGAGGACCTGGCGGACGCGCGAAGGGTCGAGATCCCCGTCGCCGTAGCGGACATGCTCTGCGACGAGCAGCTCCCCTTCGAACGCGAGGCGATCGACGGCGAGATCGAGAAGCAGCGACGCGACGGCCGCCTTGGGCTCGGCCGCGGACATGAGGCGGACGAGCGCGTCGGGCTCCTTCGACGAAAAGACGAGCTTCGCGTCGAGTACCGGATCGCCGATCTCGACGTCGCTCATGAGGTGGAGCCGCTTCGCGAGCTTCGTGCCGAGGTCCTCCCGACGGATGTCGAAGGCCACGGATTCCGGGCACGCGAGGCGGATGGCGAACCGGGGTGGCCGGTTCTTCCCACCCGGCGTCAGCCGGAACGACGCCTCGCGATCGCGGAAGCGCCCGCTGAGGGTCGGCGCGAGGACACCGGAGATCTCCGCCTGGCCGCCGTCGAGCGCCTGCTCGAGGGGGGCGATCTTCCCGCGGAGCCTGATGCGCAGGAGGACGAGGATCGCGGCCATCAGGACGAGGCCGGGGACGAGGAAGAGGGCGGGTTGGACCCACGACGGCTCGGTCATCGCCGCCAGACTAGGGCCCGCGGGAGCCGCCGGTCAACGGAACGGCCCGCCCGGCCCTTGACAAGAACTTAGCCATGTGGCAAATTAGCCAATATGCTAAGTGCCTACGTCATCAAAGCCCTCTCGAACGAGAGGCGCCTCCAGATTCTCAACTGGCTCAAGGCGCCCCGATCGCACTTCGAGCCCCAGGTCTACGGAGATCTTGTTCGGGACGGCGTCTGCGGCCTTCGCATCGCCGAGAAGCTCGGCGTGAGCCAGCCGACGGCCAGCGAGCACCTCAGGATCCTCGTGCACGCGGGGCTCCTGAAGGGGAAGAGAATCCGGCAGTGGACGTTCTACCGCCGGGAGGAAAAACGCATCGCCGAGGTGAAGCGCCAGTTTCGCTCGGCGTGGTGAGAAAGGAGGGGACATGTCGACACCCATCGTTCAGATCGATGCCTTCACGGCCGCGCCCTTCGCCGGCAACCCCGCGGGGGTCTGCATCCTCGCGCGCGAGCGCGACGTCGCGTGGATGCAGCACGTCGCGCGCGAGATGAACCTCGCGGAGACGGCCTTCGTGATCCCGCAGAGCCGGGGCTTCGGCCTCCGCTGGTTCACGCCGACGGTCGAAATGGAGCTCTGCGGCCACGCGACGCTCGCCGCCGCCCACGCCCTGTGGGAGGGGGGCCACCTGCCGCGCACCGAGCAGGCGCGGTTCGAGACGAAGAGCGGCCTCCTCACGGCGGACCTCAAGGGGGAGTGGATCGAGATGAACTTCCCCGCGACGCCGGCCGCCGAGGTGGATCCTCCCGCGAAGCTCCTCGAATCGCTGCGCGCGCCCGCACGCCATGTGGCCAAGAGCCGCTTCGACTACCTCGTCGAGCTCGAGAGCGAGGAGGCGGTTCGCGCGCTCGATCCCGACATTCGCGGGTTCGCCCACCTCCCCGCCCGCGGCGTCATCGTCACGAGCCGCTCGGCGACCCCCGACTTCGACTTCGTCTCGCGCTTCTTCGCCCCCGCCGCCGGCGTCGATGAGGACCCCGTCACGGGATCGGCACACTCCTGTCTGGCGCCTTTCTGGGGCGCGCGCCTCGGCAAATCGAAGATGACGGCGCGGCAGCTCTCCTCGCGCGGCGGCGTCCTCAAGGTCGAGCTCGCCTCAGACCGCGTCCTCATCTCCGGGCAGGCGGTCACGGTGATGCGCGCGGAGATCCTCGCATGAAGAGCCTCGACGCACTGGGAATCACGCTCCCTCCGCCGACCGCCTCCGTCGGCTCGTACCTCGCCGCCGTCCGATCGGGACCTCTCGTCTTCCTCTCCGGCCACATCGCGAAGAAGAACGGCGCTCCCTGGGCCGGGAAGGTCGGCGCCGAGGTCTCGAGAGAGGAAGCGACCGCCGCGGCCCGGAGCGTCGCCATCGATCTCCTGGGCACGCTTCGGGGAGCGGTCGAGGACCTCGGCCGGGTCCGCCGCCTCGTTAAGCTGACCGTCCTCGTGAACGGCGCCCCCGGCTTCGCCGAGCACCACCTCGTCGCGAACGGCGCCACCGATCTCCTCGTCGAGGTCTTCGGAGCTTCGGCCGCTCCCGTGCGCACGTCGTACGGCGCGCAGCTCCCGCTGAACGCCTGCGTCGAGATCGATCTCATCGCCGAAGTCGACTGAACGGGAGGAAGCATGGCCGAGACACGTCCGTACGTCTTCAACCTGGAGCCGAAGTACGAGGCGCTCGAGCTCGTCGACGTCCCCGCCGTCGTCGCGGCGTGCCGCGGAGACTGGACTAACCAGGCCCTCTGCCGCGTCAACGAGTCGCTCGTGAGGGTCGCCGTCGTCCAGGGCGAGTTCCACTGGCACCACCACGACCGCGAGGACGAGCTCTTCTACGTCGTGGAGGGGCGTCTCCTCGTCGATCTCGAGGGACGGACCGTGGAGCTGGCCGCGGGCCACGGCTTCACCGTGCCGAAGGGGGTCGAGCACCGCACGCGCGCCCCCCAGCGGACCGCCGTCCTCATCGTGTCTAAGGAAGGGGCGCTCCCCGCAGGGAATTGACGGCGGGCGTCGCGAGAATGGAGGGCCGATGATCCCCGGCGATCTCACCGAAACCGTCGGGCGCACGCCGATGGTCGAGCTCCGGCGCGTCGCCGCCGGGCTCCCCGGCCGCGTTCTCGCGAAGCTGGAGATGCGGAATCCCTGCGGCAGCGTGAAGGACCGCCTCGGGATCGCCCTCATCGAGGACGCCGAAAGGCGAGGCGTCCTCAGGCCGGGCGGGACGATCGTCGAGGCGACGGGCGGAAACACAGGCATCGGCCTCGCCTTCGCCGCCGCGATCCGCGGGTACCGCCTGATCCTCACGATGCCCGCGTCGATGTCCACGGAGCGCGTCGCCCTGCTCCGGCACCTCGGCGCCGAGGTGATCCTCACCCCCGGCATCCTCATGACCGACGCAATCGAGCGCGCGCGGCAGATCGCCCGCGAGACGCCAGGGGCCGTCCTTCTCGATCAGTTCCGGAACCCCGCGAACCCCGAGGTCCACCGCCGCACGACCGGCACCGAGATCTGGGGCGACACCGGCGGATTGGTGGACGTGTTCGTGTCGGCCGTCGGCACAGGGGGAACGATCACCGGCGTCGGTGAGGTGCTGAAAGCGCGCAAGCCGTCGGTCCGCGTCGTCGCCGTCGAGCCGGCCGGCGCCGCCGTCCTGTCGGGGCGCCCCGCGGGCCAGCACAGGATGCCGGGGATCGGCATCGGCTTCATCCCCGAGGTCCTCAATCGCGCCATCCTCGACGAGGTGATCGTGGTCGAGGACGACGAGGCGTTCGACGGCGCGAGGCGCCTCGCGCGCGAGGAGGGGATCCTCGCCGGCATCTCCTCGGGGGCCGCGCTCCACGCCGCCCTGGCGGTCGCCGCGCGACCGGAGTCGGCCGGCGCGACAATCGTGGTGCTCCTCGCCGACACCGGCGAGCGCTACATCACGACCTCGCTCTTCGCGCCCTCCGAAGGCCGATAGGGTCCCGATCCACCGTCAGCGGATCGTGAGGCTCGAGAAATACCCGTCGGTGTCCAGGCCGGTCCAGAGCGCGATGGCGCCGGAGGTCTCGCCCTGCTTCAGGTCGCTCACGATCAGCACCGGCTGATCGGAGCCGTTGACGAAGAGCTTCGCCTTCACCCCCTCGACGACGATCTTCATCCTCGTCCAGGCGCCCGCCTCGAGATCGACGTACGACTCGTAGATGCCGGGTGCGTCCTTCCGCAGCAGCTCCCACGGAAACCCCGGCTCCGAGATGTACTGCGTCGAGTGGTTGCGGCGGAGCTGATCGTCGGCGCGCCCGTTCGTGGGCCTGAGGTAGAAGCACTCGTACTTCGAGCCGTCGGGCTTGACCCTGAAGGCGACGCCGATGAACCCGCGCGCCCCCTCCGCCGCCCCCTCGCGCGGGGCGCCGGCCACCTCGATCTCGATCGTCCCGTCCTTGAACTCGGTTTCCGGGAGGATGACGAGAGCCCCGCCTCCCCGGCTGGATCCCTCGACGGGCTTGTCGAGGAGATGGATCGCGCGGCGCCCCTTGTAGCTGGCGATCTCCGGCTTCACGTTGAAGGCCTTGACCCCTTCGACCGAGTCGAGGGGGAGGGAGCGCGGCGCCCGCGCCACGGCCGGTGCCGCCGGGGACGCCGGGGACGCCGCCTGGGATGAAAGACCGGCGAGGAGCGACAGAGTGACCGCGATCAGCCTCAGACAGCGCATGGTGAAACCTCCCGGTTTCCCCTACGCCGCCCGACCCTCCCGGTTTCGCCCGACGGTAGACGCCCGCGTCGCCCGCGGGGCACAATGGACCGTCCATTCCCCACAGTCCGAACCGACGGAGACCTCATTCCCATGACACGACGCCTCCCGACTGCCGCCCTGACCGCCGCGCTGGCCCTCGCTCTCGCCTCCCTCGCCGCCACCCGCCCCGCCGTCGCCGACGAGGGGATGTGGACGTTCGACAACTTTCCGAAGGCCGCGGTCAAAGATAGGTACGGGGTCGACGTCACCGACGAGTTCCTGAAGCACCTGCGCCTCGCGTCGCTGCGCCTCCCGGGGTGCACCGGGTCTTTCGTGTCGGGAAGCGGGCTCCTCCTGACGAACTACCACTGCGCCGTCGACTGCGCGAAGGATCTCTCGACCGGATCGAAGGACTACGAGGCGGACGGCTTCCTCGCGAAGTCGCAGGGGAAGGAGGAGGTCTGCCAGGGGATGGAGGTGAACCAGCTCGTCGCCACCTCCGACGTGACCGACAGGATCAAGGGGGCCACGAGCGGGCTCGAGGGAGCCGACTTCATCAAGGCGCAGCGCGCCGCGATGAGCGGGATCGAGAAGGAGTGCTCGTCGGACAAGACCTACCGCTGCGACACGGTCTCCCTCTACCACGGCGGCCTCTATCACCTTTACAAGTACAGGACCTACCGCGACGTGAGGCTGGTCTTCGTCCCCGAGCACGACGTCGCCTTCTTCGGCGGCGACCCCGATAATTTCAACTTCCCGCGCTACAACCTCGACATGGCGCTCCTGCGCGTCTACGACGACGGCAAGCCGCTGAAGACCGACGACCACTTCACCTGGAGCGCGACGGGGCCGAAGGAAGGGGACGCGATCTTCGTCCCCGGCAACCCCGGCGGCACCGACCGGCTCCTGACCGTCGCGCAGCTCGAGTATCAGCGCGACGTCTCGTACCCGATCTCCCTCCAGCGGAGCGCCGAGCTGCGCGGCATCCTGGAGCAGTTCGGCAAGCTCGGCCCCGAGCAGAAGAGGATCAGCCAGGACGAGCTCCTCTTCCTCGAGAACGGGATCAAGGTGCAGCGCGGCGAGCTCGCCGCCCTTCTCGATCGGCGCGCCTTCGCCGAGAAGGCGAAGGCCGAGAAGGCGCTCCGCGATCGGATCGCCGCGGACCCCGCGAAGCAGGCGAAGTACGGCGCGGCGTGGGACGAGATCTCGAAGGCGGAGGAGACGAAGGCCGCGCTTCGCAAGCAGATGAGCTATGAGGAGCGAGGCTCCGGCTTCGCCTCCGAGCTGTACGGGGCCGCCCGCATCCTCGTCCGCGGCGCCGCCGAGCGCGCGAAGCCCAGCGCCGAGAGGTTCCGCGAGTTCCGCGACTCGGCCATTGCCGGCATCGAGCAGCGCCTCTTCTCGACCGCGCCGTACCACCGGGACCTGGATCAGGTCACGTTCGAGTTCTCCCTCTCGAAGCTCCGCGAGGACCTGGGCGCCGACGACCCGTTCGTGAAGAAGGTCCTCGGGAAGCAATCCCCCGAGGAGATGGCGGCGGCCACCGTCGGCAAGAGCAAGCTCGACGACGTGGAGCTGCGGAAGAAGCTGTGGGAGGGGGGGGCGAAGGCGGTCGAGGCGTCGGACGATCCGATGATCCAGCTCGTCCGCCTCGTGGACGCCGACGGCCGCGCCATCCGGAAGACGTACGAGGACCAGGTGGACGCCCCGGAGAGGAAGAGCTCGGAGCTGGTGGCCCAGGCGATCTTCGAGGACCAGGGGACCAAGACCTACCCCGACGCGACCTTCACGCCGCGCGTGACGTTCGGGACGGTCAAGGGATGGGAGGAGGATCGCAAGACAATCACCCCCTTCACGACCTTCGCCGGCCTCTTCGATCGCGCGACGGGGCGGTTCCCGTACATCCTCCCGAAGAGCTGGCTCGACGCGAAGAAAGATTTGAAGCTCGACACGCCGTTCAACTTCTCGAACGACACCGACATCGTCGGGGGGAACTCGGGGAGCCCGGCGGTCAACAGGAACGGGGAGATCGTCGGGCTCCTCTTCGACGGAAACATCCACTCGATCGGCGGGAACTACTGGTTCGATCCGAAGCTGAACCGCGCGGTGGCGGTGGACAGCCGGGGGATCCTCGAGGCGCTCCGCGTGGTCTACGGCGCGGATAGGGTGGTGGAGGAGATCCGGGGGAAGTAAGGTAGTGGCTGGTCTTTCGCGGGGAAAGGGGACGTTTCCGGATGACGGTGGAGATTGCGCGACGGAGCCTGGTGGAGGCGGGATACCGCGTCAAGAAGGAGGCGCGGCTCGACAACAACACCGGGACGCAGATCCGCCTCGACGGGGGAGCGCTCGTGAACGTCTTCGACAACGGCAACTACTCGTGCCAGGGGAAGAAGGGGCCGATCGTGGAGGCGATCCTCGATCGGGCGACTCTCGCCGCTCCGAACCCCCCGACCGAGAGGATCACGCCTGCATGAAGCCCGAAGCGCGCGCTGACGCGCAGGTCGCCAGCTTCGTCGCCGAGCTCGACGCGGCGGTTGGCGCGGACGGTGATCGAAACCGCATAACGAACGCCGTCAAGAGCGTCCTCATCAAGGACTGCGGCGTGCTCGACTCCCTCCCCGCCCGGTACCTCGTCCCCTCGAACCACCGCTACGCCCGGCGCCTCCTCCACAAAGACCCCGCCGACCGGTTCACCATCGTCGTCATGGTCTGGGATCCCGGGCAGGGAACTCCCATCCACGATCACTGCGGCATGTGGTGCGTCGAGTGCGTCGTCCTCGGGAAGATCCGCGTCACGCAGTACGACATGGTCCCCTTCACGCACGGGCCGCTGGTCGAGTTCCGTGAGGCGGGCTGCGTCACGGCGGGGTTCGGCGAGGCGGGCGCGCTGATCCCCCCGTTCGACTATCATAAGATCGAGAACGCCTTTGCGAACAAGGCCGCCACGATCCACGTCTACGGCGGCGAGATGCTGTCGTGCACCGCCTTCCACCCCGAGGGAGGGCGCTACCGCTACGAGTACTGCGACCTCTCGTACACCGCCGGGTGACCTCCCTGCCGCGCCGCGCCGACATCGTCCCGGGGCTGATCCTCACGCTCGTCGTCGCCGCGATCGCGCGCCTCGCGCACGGAATGCTGCCGAAAGAGATCGGCGACCCCGTCGGCGAGGTGATCGTGGCGGTCCTTCTCGGGCTCGTCGTCGGCAACCTGGTTCCCCTGCCGAAGGGCCTCGCGTCCGGGATCAAGTTCTCGTTCCACACGCTCCTCCGCGTGGCGATCGTCCTTCTCGGCGCGCGCTTCTCGTTCCAGCAGGTGGCGGCGATCGGCGGCAAGGCCCTGATCATGATCGTGGTGCTCATGTCGCTGGCCCTCGCCGTCTCGCACGGCCTCGGGCGCCTCGCCGGGATCTCGGGGCGCCTCGCCAGCCTCATCGGCGTCGGCACGGCGGTGTGCGGGAACTCCGCGATCACCGCGACCGCCCCGGTGATCCACGCCAGCGACGAGGAGGTCTCGTTCGCGGTGGCGACGAACACCCTCTTCGGAACCCTCGCCGTCTTCGTCTACCCGATCCTCGGCCATTTCCTGGGCTTCCCCGACGCCGTCTTCGGCACCTGGGCCGGAACCGCGGTGAACGACACGTCGCAGGTCGTCGCGACGGGGTTCGCCTACAGCGAGGCGGCCGGAAAGGTCGCGACGGCGGTGAAGCTCACGCGGAACGCGCTCATGGGGGGCGTCATCGTGCTGATGGGCCTTCTCCACTCGCGCGAGCGCGCCGGCGAGGGGCCGAGGGCGAGCTTCGGCCAGCGGCTCAAGCAATCGGTGCCGCTCTTCGTGGTGGTCTTCCTGGGAATGGCGGTTCTGAACTCGTTCGGCGTCTTCGCGGCGCTTTCGACGGCGACGGGGCGGGATCTGCAGAACGACATGAAGACGGCGTCGGGGTTCCTGATCCTCGTCGCCCTGACGGGGGTGGGGCTGGGGACGCGCCTCGCCTCGCTCCGGAAGATCGGCCTCGCGCCGCTCTACATCGGGTTCGCGACGGCGGCGGCGACGTCGCTCGCGAGCCTCCTCCTCATCAAGCTCCTCGGCCCCGCGGGGGGTTGAGCCCGGTTCCCGAGGACTACTTCAGGAGCTCGCAGACAGCGGCGATTGTGTCCCAGCCGCGGGTCGTCGCCGGGATGCCGAGCGCCTTCTCGACCACCGCGTTCGGATAGAAGAGCTTCCCCTCGGTGCGGCGCAGGAGGCTGAGAGCGAAGCGGCCGGCGAGCGCGACGACCTTGACCTGCCACGCGCCCGCGGCCGGCGCGACGATCGGAAGCCTGGGGTCCTCCGCCGGCTCTCGCGCGAGGACGGTGACGAAGCGGCGGACATCCTTCCCGGCCGCCGCGTCCTTGAAACCCGAGGCGAAGAGCTCGAGGACCTCGCGGTCGCTGCAGATCATCATCTCGGTCTCGACGGGCAGCTTCGAGAGGAACGCCTTCCGGACGGCCGCCTGGCTCGCGCGCTTGCGGACGACGAAGGTGCCGGCGGCGCCGAGGCTGGCCACGTCGAGATCCGCGAGGTCGCGCGCGAGGAGGCTGGGCTTGAAGACGCCGTGGCCTCCGACGTTGACGGCTCTGAGGAAGACGACGGAGGCCATGGCCTACTTCTTGAGCGGCTCCGCGAACGACACGGCAAGGCCGTCGGGGTCGATGCAGACCGCGAGGCGGATCCCCTCCGCCTCCTGCGTCGTCGGCGGGATGACGAAGCGCGCGCCGCGCTTCTGGAGGTCTGCGACCGTCGTGTCGAGGTTCGTCACGGAGAAGCCGATCGAGCAGCTCCCGGCGCAGGGCGCCTTCTGCGTGGCGCCGCCGCCCGTGGCGACCTCCGCGAGGTGGAGCGCCAGCGTGGAGGCGCCGGTGTTGAACTCGGTCCACCCCGGCGATTCAAACTTCAACGGAAAGCCGATCGTGTCGCGGTAGAAGGCGACCGAGCGGCGCATGTCGGACACGTTCACCATGATGTAGTCGACCTTGCTGAACATCGCGTGATCTCCATGGATTCGGAACGCCGGGTGCGGATCGTCGGTCGCACGATACATCACGAGCGCTTCGGCGACTCTCCCCAGTGCTCGCCCGGGAGGTACGTGCCGAAGTACCACTCGTGCCCTTCGGGATCCTTCGCCATGTAGCCGCGCGAGCCGTACTCCTCGTCCTTCAGCTCCTGCGTGATGAGCGCCCCCGCCGCCTTCGCCCTGGCGAGGTGAGCGTCGGGATTGTCGACCCGAACGCACAGCGCCTGGTGGAGCCCCGAGAGACCTCGAGGGCTGATCCGCCCGGCATCGATCCTGGCCGAACCCACCATGATCACCCCCGGCCCGAGCGAGAGCTCGGAGTGCCTGACCGTTCCGCCCGGTCCCGGCACGACGAGCCGCTTCGTGAATCCGAACGCGCGGCAGAGCCACTCGATCGCCGCGGGAGCGTCGTCGTAGAAAATCGACGGGTAGATGTTCGACGGAATGGCCTTCGTCATGGATTTCCCCCCAGGAACTCGCCGACGGCCGAATCCAGCTTATCAGGCTGATCGAACCAGAGACAGGCGCGGGATTCGGGAATCGTGACGAACCGGAGTCTCGAGCTCGAGGGCCGTGTCCCCTCCCAGCTCGCGTGGGTGAACGCGTACATGTAGTTGTTGCGCGGGTCGTCGGTCCGGTTCTCGACACCCGGCTCGACGATCAGAGTGGGGCTCGCCAGCTTGTCGAGCTCGAGCGCGACATCCTGCGAGTAAAACTCGAGGAGGTAGCGCACCCACACGTGAAGCGGAGGGCGGGCCGCCTGGCGCCACAGGCGCAGGCCGCGCACCGGGTTCACGGCGTAGTCCCCGGGGAGGAAGTTGTTGTCGTCCCAGGTCTCGCGCGTCACCGTCTTGAACCACTTCGGCCCCATGTAGCGATCCTGCGCGGCCACGCGCTGCGCGAGAGGCGGGTAGGCGGGCAGGTACGTCGTGTCGGTGGGGACGAAGCGTGCCGAGCCCGCGAGGACGATGACGGCGCGCGTCGCCTCCGGGTGCTTCATGGCGTAGCGCAACGCCAGCTGCGTGCCCGTCAGCCAGTGACCCACGACGATCGGGCGCTCGATCCTCTCGCGCTTGACCAGTTCCTCGATCGCCTGAAGCGCCCCGTCCGTCCACGTCTGGTCGCCGAAGCTCACGCTCGAGGCGGGGCTCGGCGGCGCGGCGGTGCCGCCGAAGCCGGGGAGCGTCACGGCGTACATGCGGTAGCGGCCCTTCCATCGGTCCATCAGCTCGTCGAAGACCTCGCCGCCGAAGCCGAGGCCGGGGATCAGGATCACGGGCTGGGCCCCGGTCCCCACCTGCTTCACCGCGCCGAGAGTTCCGAGCGGGGCGGTCCGGTATCCCGGCGGATCGACGAGGTCGTCCAGCGCCGGGTCCTGCACCATGATCTGGATGCACTTGTCCTCGCCGAACGCGAGGCCGAGAGAGAGAAAGAGGGCCGCCGCCGCGGCAACCACGGGGAGACCAAAGAGCCATTTCGTCACCGTCGTCCTCCTCGAGTGAGCGCGTTCAGACAACGACCTTCCTACGCATCGGAGTGGGGCGCAAGAACCAATCGATGAGCGGGCGGGAGGAACGGCGAGCGAGCCGTCCGGAGCGTCGGACCGCGGTCTGCGCGTCAGCGGACCAGTCGGCGCAGCCTCTCGGAGGCCGAGCGGCTCGCCAGAATCTCCACCCCGCCTCGCAGCCGGATCGTGAACCGGCGATCGTCGTACGGTGTCAGCCGTTCGACCGCGTCGAGGTTTACGATGTGCGAGCGATGAACCTGGCAGAAGGTCTCGGGGTCGAGGCGCGACGCCAGCTCGCCGAGGGTGATGTGGAGCAGGTGACGCCCCGACCCGGAGTCGACCTCGACGTAGTCGCCGCTCGCCTTGATGTGCCGTATGGACCGGACGTCGATCGGCACGATCCCCGACGACGTGCGCGCGAAGAGGCGGCGCCACGGTTTCCCGAATGCCTCGCGCGCGCGCTCGGCGGCCGGCACCGGGCTCTCCACGAGGCGCCGGCGCACGCGCTCGAGCGCCGTCTGGAAGCGCTGCCGGCCGAAGGGCTTGAGGAGGTAGTCGAGCGCCCCCGCCTCGAAGGCGGCCAGGGCGAAACGATCGTACGCCGTCGTGAAGACGACCTCGGGAGCGTGCCGGATCCGCGCGAGCACCTCGAGCCCGGACAGCTCGGGGAGCTCGACGTCGAGGAAGATCAGATCCGGCTCGAGGCGATCGATGAGCCTCACCGCCTCGGCGCCGTCCCCCGCCTCGCCGATCACGGCGAGCCACTCGACGCCGGCCGCGTACTCGCGCAGGCTCCGGCGCGCGTGCGGCTCGTCCTCGACCACCACGGCCCTCCCGGCGTCGCGCGGAGGTCGAGCGCGGCCCGGCCATCGTAGAGGGCGGCGAGGCGATCGCGGAGCAGCTTCAGGCCGACGCCCAGGCTTGCTTCGGCCGGAGCTGCGGGGGCCCCTGCCCCTTCATCCTGCACCTCGACCGTGAGCCTCCCGTCGACCTGGTGAGCCCGGATCGAGAGGCTTCCCCCGTCGGCGCGCGGGGCGATCGCGTGCCGGATCGCGTTCTCGGCGAGCGTCTGCAGCGCAAAGCTCGGCACGAGGCGATCGAGCGTGCCGGCGCCGGCGTCGAAGGTCGTGCGCAGGCGATCCCCGAGCCGGAGACGCTCGAGGTCGAGGTAGGCCTGGACGAAAGCCCACTCCTCGCGCAGCGTCACCTCGTCGAGCCCCTCGCGCTGGACCCTCAGGGAGTAGCGCAGGAGATCGCCGAGGCGCTCGATCGCCTGCTCCGCCACCGCCGGCTCGCGGCGCACGAGGCCGACGAGCGCGTGGAGGGTGTTCAGGATGAAGTGAGGGTTGAGCTGGCTCCGCATCGCCTCGAGCTCGGCGCGGGCCCTCAGCACCTCCGCGCGGCCGGCGCGCGCGGCCTGCGCGCGGCTCTCTGCGGCGTGGTGCCAGGCGTACGAGACGCCCGCGAGGGCGGCGTAGACCAGCATGTCGTTGAGAGATCGCCACAGCGCGATCCGGGGATCGACGGACAGGTTGAGCGCCTCCCCGAAGGCGAGCTGGTCGGCCCCCAGGAGGAGCAGCCACCCTGCGGCGGAGGCGACGGTGAAGGCCGCCAGGAGCCCGAGGTGCCTGATGAAGAAACCCGACCGCGAGCCCTCGGGCCACGGAAGCCGGGATGCGACCCGGAGGACGATCAATCCCAGGAGGGCGTCGGGCAGGAGATTGGCGAGAGCGTTCCGCAGCGCCAGGCCCAATGGGATGCCGCCGGTGACGAACGCCGCGAGGAAGACCGTCAGGAACGGGAGCCACGCGGCGGCGTACATCCACCGCCCACCCGCCCGCAGCCACGGCCCGATGTCTTTCTGCGGCTCGCTCATCACCGCTCGGGGCGGTACCAGTACTCGTCGACGAAGGCGGCGATCTTCTTCGGGCGGAAGACGAGCAGGAGACCGCGCCACAGCATCGGGAAGTAGTGCCACTCGCCGTACTTGTCGAACTTCCGCATCGACGCGACCGTCTTCCACCGCGGCACGCGGACGAGACGGGCGCCGCGCCTGCGGCCGTGCTGCCTCAGCCGCCAGAGCATCATCACGTCCTCGGCGACGAGCATCGACTCATCGTAGCCGCCGACGGCGTCGTAGTCCTCCCGCCTCATGAAGACGACGCCCGTGTCGAAGCGCGTGAGCCAGAGGATCGGCGTCGCGACCGCGAAGGTGACCGCGATCCCGGTGGACCATCTCTCGGGCCGGCACCCGGTGCTTCCCGCGACCCACCGCGGCGAGGCGAGCGTCTCCTCGACGCCGAGGAACGTGTCGGGGTGAAGCGTCATGTCGGCATCGACGAAGGCGAGGATTGAGCCGCGGGCGGCTCGCGCGCCGCCGTTCCTCGACGCCGCGATGGCGCGCTTCTCGACGGGCGCCACGACGCACCCCCTCGACGCCGCGAGCGCCGCGGTGCCGTCGGTCGAGCCGTTGTCGGCGACGACGATCTCGATGGCCCGCGCCCTCGACGCGTCCCCCCTCGCGTACACGGCGCGCGCCGCCTCGGCCGAATCGAGGAGCCGCGGGAGGTACCTCGCCTCGTTGAAGGCGGGGATGACGAGGGAGATTCGGGGGCGGAGATCGGTCGGCTCAGCCAAGACGCCTCGACTTTCGTCCTGCTTCTGCATGCTGCACAACTTCAAAGTGTGTTTATTAAGTGTGCAGCAGGGCTCCCATAAGCAGCCCGGCCGCGGCGCTGCCCAGAACGACGGGGATGATACCCCAGCGGAATCGATGCATCCCGGCGAAGACCACGACGGCGACGGCGAGGGTGAACAGATCGAGATGGGCGAGGCCGATCGTATCCGGGCTCCCGAAGAGGGCGTGGAGGCCGAGCCACACCGCGAGGTTCAGGATGACGCCGACGACGCACGCGGTGATCGCCGTGAGGACGGCGTTCAGCCGCGCGTGACCGCGCAGGCGTTCGATGTATGGCGCGCCGAGGAAGATCCACAGGAAGCACGGCGCGAAGGTGGCCCAGAGCGTCACCGCCGCGCCGAGCGTGGCGGCGACGAGCGGGCTCAGATCCCCCGGATTCCTGTACGCGCCGAGAAACCCGACGAACTCGGCGACGAGGATCAGCGGCCCCGGCGTCGTCTCGGCGAGGCCCAGTCCATCGAGCATCTGCCCCGGCACCAGCCACCCGTAGTGATCGACCGCCGCCTGGCCGACGTACGGGAGGACGGCGTAGGCGCCGCCGAAGGTCACCATCGCAGCTTTGCTGAAGAAGACGGCCTCGGCCGTGAGGACGTCGCCGGGGCCGCGCCAGAGAGCGACCCCGGCCAGCGGCCCCCACCAGAGGAGGAGCCCGGCGGCGAGGACCTTGACTGCCCGCCATCGCGAGGGAGACGCCGCGGGACCCGCGCGGAGATGCGTCTCGCGCTCCGCGTTCTCCGGCGATCTGAAGACCTCCGGCCGGAGCCGTCCTCCCGCCCAGCCGATGAGCCCCCCGCAAAGCACGATGGCCGGGAAGGGAACGTGGAAGAAAAAAATCGCGACGAAGGCCGCCGCCGCGAGCGCGACGAGGGCGGGATGCCGGAGCGCTCTCGTCCCGATGCGGATCACGGCGGCGACGACGATGGCGAGGACCGCGGCGCGCAGGCCGTGGAATATCGCTCCGACCCACGCCAGCGCTCCGTGCGCTGCGTAGACCCACGAGAGGGCGAGCATGACGAGGGCGCCGGGGACGACGAAGAGCCCTCCGGCGACGAGGCCGCCCCAGGTCCGGTGAAGGAGCCAGCCCACGTAGATGGCGAGCTGCTGCGCCTCGGGGCCGGGAAGGAGCATGCAGTAGTTCAGGGCGTGGAGGAACCGCTCGTTGCTGATCCACTTCCGGCGCTGGACCAGCTCCTGGTGCATCACGGCGATCTGCCCCGCCGGGCCGCCGAACGAGATGAAGCCGAGGCGCAGCCAGAAGAGAAGGGCCTCCTTGAACGCAACGCGCGACGCGCGCGGTGGCGGTTGTTCGCTCACGATGTCAGAATGCCGGTCCCATGAGCGACCCCATCATCTCGCCGAAAGAGCTGAAGTCCATCCTCGACTCCGGAGCGAAGATTCTCCTCCTCGACGTGCGCCAGCCGGAGGAAGTGCAGGCGGCGGCGATCGGCGGCGCGACGAACATCCCGATGGGCGAGGTCCCGTACCGGATGGACGAGCTCGACAAGGGCGCCTCCATCGTCGTGTACTGCCACCACGGCATGAGGAGCCAGCAGATCACGCAGCTCCTGAGAATGCGCGGGTTCTCCGACGTGAGGAACCTCACGGGCGGGATCGACGCCTGGTCCGTCGAGATCGACCGGAAGACGCCGCGCTACGAGTACGACGGCCGGCGCCTTCGCGTCCTCGGCTAGCCGCCGATCTCCACGATCGTCCCGTCCTCGCCGATCTGCCAGACGTCGCCTCGCCGCAGCAGCGCCGCGAGATCGGCCTTCGGCTTCGCCTTCCGGGCGGTGTCGATCTGCCCCCACACGCGATCCTCGAACGTGGGCACCTCGATCGCGCGGAAGACGCCGATCGCCGCAGGGTAGTCGGGGGGCTCGAGATGGCCGAGGGCGTAGGCGAGCCCCGGGTCCTGCGCCGTCTCGTCGTGCTTCATCAGCGACGACTCGTCGATGCCGTCTCCAAAGGCCACGACCTCCAGCTTCCCGTCGCCCGCGCGCCGCCTCAGCCCCTTCCGGGCGTTCTTCGCGCCGAAGACGAGCGGCTCGCCGTGCCGCAGCGTGAGGTTCGCCGTCTCGCGGACCTCGCGCTCCGTCAGGTCGTTGAAGGCGCCGTCGTTGAAGATGTTGCAGTTCTGGTAGATCTCGACGAACGCCGAGCCGCGGTGCTGGGCCGCGCGCAGGAGCGTTTCCTGCAGGTGGTCCTTGTAGACGTCGACGCTCCGCGCGACGAAGGTCGCCTCGGAGGCGAGCGCCAGGGCGATGGGGTTGAAGGGACGCTCGACCGTCCCGAGCGGCGAGCTGGCCGTCTTCTTCCCGATCTCCGACGTCGGGGAGGCCTGCCCCTTCGTGAGGCCGTAGATCCGGTTGTTGAAGAGAAGGATCTTGAGATCCGTGTTGCGGCGCATCGCGTGGATGAGGTGGTTGCCGCCGATCGACAGGCCGTCGCCGTCCCCCGTCACGACCCACACGTGAAGATCGGGGCGCGAGGCCTTGAGCCCCGTCGCGATCGCGGGCGCGCGGCCGTGGATCCCGTGGAACCCGAAGGTGTCCATGTAGTACGGGAAGCGGCTCGAGCAGCCGATGCCGCTCACCACGACGAAGTCCTCCTTCTTGAGGCCGAGCTTCGGGAAGACCGCTGCGACGGCGTTCAGGATGGCGTAGTCGCCGCACCCCGGACACCAGCGGACCTCTTGATCGGAGCGGAAATCGTCGGCTTTCAGCGGGGCGGGCGCCCCGGGCTCGGTGACGGCGGTCGGCACGGTCATACCTCCAGGAGCTGATCGATTTTGTCGGCGATCTCGGCGTTCTTGAACGACTTCCCTTCCACCTTGTGGAACCCCGTAGGCTCGATGAGGAACTCCATCCGGATGAGCTTCTCGAGCTGGCCCATGTTCATCTCGGGGATGAGGATCCTCTCGAACTTGCGCAGGACCTCACCGAGATTCGCGGGGAACGGATTGAGGTGACGGAGATGAACCCAGGAGACCTGCTTCCCCTCCGAGCGCTTGCGCCTCACCGCGCCGGCGATCGGCCCCCGCGTGCTCCCCCAGCCCAGGACGAGGAGCCTCCCGCTCGGCGGGCCGTCGACGACCACGGGGGGGATGTCGTGCGCGATGCGCCGGATCTTTTCGGCCCGGAGGTCAGTCATCTTCTGGTGGTTGTCCGGGTCGTAGCAGATGTCGCCGGTGACGTCCTCCTTCTCGAGGCCGCCGATGCGGTGCTCGAGGCCGGGGACGCCGGGAACGGCCCACGGCCGCGCGAGCGTGATCGGATCGCGCTCGTAAGGGTGGAACTTGCCGGCGACCGGCTTGTCGACGAGGCGCGTGCCGATCCTCGGGATGTCCTTCTCGTCGGGAAGCTTCCACGGCTCGCTCGCGTTGGCGAGGTAGCCGTCCGACAGCAGCATGACCGGCACCATGTACTTGAGGGCGATGCGGGCCGCCTCGACGGCCGTGTCGAAGCAATCCCCCGGCGTGGAGGAGGCCACGATCGGCATCGGCGCCTCGCCGTGGCGCCCGAACATCGCCTGCATCAGATCGGCCTGCTCCACCTTCGTGGGCATCCCGGTGCTCGGGCCGGCGCGCTGGACGTTGACGAGGATCATCGGCAGCTCGGTCATCACGCCGAGGCCGAGCGCCTCTCCCTTGAGCGAGACGCCGGGGCCGGCGGTCGAGGTCACGGCGAGCGCCCCGCCGAAGGCGGCGCCGAGGCACGACGTGATCGCCGCGATCTCGTCCTCGGCCTGGAAGGTGACGATGCCGTACTCTTTGTAGCGCGCCAGCTCGTGGAGGATCGTGCTCGCGGGGGTGATCGGGTAGCCGCCGAAGAAGAGCGGGCGCCCCGACCGGAGCGACGCGGCGACGAGCCCGAGGGCCAGCGCCGAGTTGCCCATGACGTTGCGGTAGATGCCGGCGGGGAACGGCGCGGCCTCGACCCTGTAGACGATCTGGAACGCCTCGGTCGCCTCGCCGTACGCGCGCCCCGCCTTGAGGGCGGTCCGGTTCGCCTCCGCCAGCTCCTGCTTCTTGAGGTTGCGCTCGATCCACCGGAGCGTGATGTCGTCCGATCTCTGGTACAGGTGGTAGAGGAGCCCGAGGACGAAGAAGTTCTTGCACCGATCCATGTCGCGCGTGCCGAGCTTCAGATGCCGGAGCGCCTTGCGCGTGAGCTCGGTGACCGGGATCGCGAAGGTGCGGTAACCCTCGAGCGAGCCGTCCTCGAGCGGGTTCGTCTTGTACCCCGCCTTCTCGAAGTTCTTGCTGTTGAAGGCGTCGAGGTTGCAGATGAGGATGCCGCCCTTCCGGAGGTCGGCCAGGTTGGTCTTGAGCCCCGCCGGATTGAAGGCGACGAGGACGTCCGCGGCGTCGCCGGCGGTGTGAATGTCGAAGGACGAGAACGACATCTGGAAGCCGCTCACCCCGGGCAGCGTCCCTGCGGGCGCCCGGATTTCGGCCGGGAAGTCGGGGAGCGTCGCCAGGTCGTTGCCCAGAACCGCGGCCGTCGAGGTGAACTGGTTGCCCGTGAGCTGGATGCCGTCCCCCGAGTCGCCCGCCATCCGCACGACCACGCGGTCGATCGACTGGACCTTCCGGGGTGTCGCGGTCTCTAACGTCTCCGTCGCCATCAGGATCCTCTCAGGTCGCTCGCATCGGGACACACCGCAAGCCGGGAGGCGCAAGGGGGTGTCGTGAAGGACGTGTGATTCGGTTCCGGATTATGACAGATTCCGCTCGGTGATTCACCCTCCCGGACACGGGACGAAGGCGTTCCTTCAGTAGGCCGCGAGGTCCCGGATCGCCGCCTCGATCCCCTCCACCGACGGGAGCACCGCCGCCTCGAGGTTCGCCGCGAAGGGGACGAACGAGTCGAGGGCCCCCACGCGCCTCACGGGCGCGTCGAGGTACTCGAAGGCGCTGTCGGCGACGCGGGCCGCGATTTCGGCGCCGAACCCCATGAAGACCGAGTCCTCGTGCACGACGAGGAGCTTCCCGGTCTTCCGGATCGACTCGACGATCGTCTCCTCGTCGAGCGGGACGATGGTCCGGAGATCGACCAGATCCACCGACGGCGCCCCCTCGCGCATCTTCGAGAGGGCCTGGCTCACCATGTGGACGGTGCGCCCCCAGGCGACGACGGTCATGTCGGTCCCTTCCCGGACGAGCCTCGCCCTTCCGAAGGGGATCAGGAAATCCGGGTCGGGCTCCATCCCCTTCGTGAAGACCTGGCGGTAGAGCCCCTTGTGCTCGAGGAAGAGGACCGGATCGTCGAGGCGGCAGGCGGTCTTGATGAGCCCCTTGGAGTCCGACGCGTTCGACGGGAAAGCGATCAGCCACCCCGGCGTCTTCGCGTAGATCGCCTCGATGCACTGCGAGTGGAAGGGCCCCCCGTGGATGTAACCCCCCACGGCCACACGCACCACCATCGGGCACGACCAGACCCCCGCGCTGCGCCACCTGAGGGTCGAGACCTCGTTGCGCATCTGCATGAAGGCGGGCCAGGAGTAGTCGCCGAACTGGATCTCGACCACGGGCTTGTAGCCGCCGATCGACATCCCCTGCGCGACGCCGATGATGCTGGCCTCGGCGAGGGGCGAGTTGAAGACGCGGCTCCCGCCGAACCTCTCGGTGAGGCCGCGCGTCACGCCGAAGACCCCGCCCTTCGGGTCCTGGACGTCCTCCCCCCAGACGACGATCTTCTCGTTGCGCTCCATCTCCTCGCGCAGGCCGTGGTTGATCGCGTCCACCAGGGTGATCGGCTGCTCGCCCATCGGGCGCGGCTCCCTCTCGGGGATCGCGGGGCCGACGGGGCTGTAGATCTGGACCATGATGCGCTCGGCGTCGGGGGCGGGCATCGCGTCGGCGGCGTCGGCGGCCTCTTTCACTTCCCTCTCGGCCTCCGCCCGCATCGCCTTCACCTCGTCGTCGGTGAGCATCTCCATCTGCCTCAGGCGCAGCTCCGTGTGCAGCAGCGGGTCGTGCCGCCGCACCTCCTCCATCTGCTCCTCGGTCCGGTACTTCGACTGATCGTCGGACGACGAGTGCGACTCGAGCCGCACGACCATCCCCTCGACGAGGACGGGGCCCTTCCCCTTCCGCATCTCGGCGATCTTCGGCTCGAGGGTGCGGTACATCTCGGTGAAGCGGGTCCCGTCCACCCGGAAGGCATCCATGCCGAAGCCCCGCGCGATCAGGTGGATCTCGGACGACGTCTGCTGCGACTGCGGCACGCTGATGGCGTATCCGTTGTTCTGGATGACGAACATCACGGGGAGCGTCTCGCGCTGCGCCTGGTTGAGCGCCTCGAAGAACTCCCCTTCCGAGGTCGCCCCCTCGCCGGAGGAGACGTACACGATCTCGTCGCGGCCGTCGTACTTGATCGCCTTGGCCATGCCGACCGCCGCGAGGAACTGCGTGCCGGTGCACGCCGTCGGCGAGACCACGCGCAGCGCGCGGCTCGAGAAGTGCTCCGACATGTTCCGCCCTTCGCCCGAGGGGTCGCCGTTCTTCGAGAGCATGTGCAGGAAGATGTCCTTGAGCGGCATCCCGAGGCCGACCATCAGCGCCTTCTCGCGGTAGTACGGGAAGAACCAGTCCTTCCCCGATTTCAGCGCGAGCGCGCACGCGATCTGGAGCTTCTCGTGCCCGCGCGACGACGCGTGGAACGAGCACTTGTTCTGGCGGACGAAGCGGCGGACCGTCTCCTCGAGGTAGTAGAGCCGCAGCATGCGTCGGTACAACTCGATCAGGAGGTGCGGGTCGCCGGCGGGCTTCTTCGCGAGATTTCGGTCTTGAGCCATCGTGGCTACAGCCTCCGGGCGGGGCGGAGCGGCAGCTTCGGATGGGGATCCGAAGCGCGGGGTTGTCGTCGGCCGATCGGACTTCAATCGACTCGGACACGCAGGATAGCGTAAAGGTGGGGGCGGGTGAACCGGAATCGGTCACTTCTCCTGTCGGAATCGACGCTGCTCGGCGAGCGTCCGCCGGAGAACCGGAAGCATGGCCTGATCCTTCGCGTGAACGACTTCGAGGTTGAAGCTCACGACCGGGACGCCCTGCAGCGCAGCGGAGACACCGTCGACGACGATGAACTCCACGTCGCGCGCGATGAGCACCTTGAGGATGGCGGCGAAGTCAGTCACGCGGCATTCCGGCGCGCAGCTCCTCGAGCGAATTGACCGCGTCCTGAACCGTCTTCAGGCGCTCGGCGGGGGTCATCGCCAGCATCCAGTGGATGAGGGTGACATCCACGCCGTCGTCCGAATCGGATTCGTCTTTCATGTGAGGTCCTTGAGGTCCCGAGGGAAGAAGGCATGACCAGTGTACCGCCTCGAGTGGGCCTGCGCCTAGGCTGAGTGGACAGGGCGCGGCCGAACATGTACATTAAGTCTGTACATGCCCCGACGGAGGACGCCATGGCGAAGGAGACGACCTACACCAGCGCGCGCGCGAATCTGGCCTCGCTCTGCGACGCGGTCGCGGAGTCGCGGGAGGCGGTTGTCATCACACGGCGCGGGCGAAGCCCGGTGGCGTTGATCGCGGCCGATGAGCTCGACAGTCTCGTCGAGACGGCCCATCTGCTCCGATCGCCGAAGAATGCGGAGCGGCTGCTCAAGGCGCTGGCCCGCGCTCAAGGTCGACGCGTCAGGCCGAAGAGCGTCGCCTCCCTGAGACGCGAGATGGGTCTTGACGAGAAGCCCCGAACATCCACCGCGTCACCCACGCGCGCGCGACGCCGTATTCCACCCCGAGTTCCGGGAAGACCTGCGCTACTGGGTGGACACGAACCGCAAGGTCGCGCTCCGCGCGTTCGACGTCATCGAGGCGGTCCTCCGGGATCCCTTCACAGGAATCGGGAAGCCCGAGCCCCTGAAGTTCGCCGTCGCGCGCGCCTGGTCCCGGCGCCTCACCGAAGAGCATCGGATCGTGTACGCCGTCAGCAGCGACCGAATCGACTTCCTTCAGGCGAGGTACCACTACTGATACCGCGAGTCAGGTTCACCGCTTCGCGGGCTTGCGACGATGGGCTCCCTGGCGACCGGGCTTCTGCCGCAGTGATGCGCCGTACTCCGCTCGCTCCTCCCGAAGAACCTGACGAAGCGTGTCAACGAGCGGCTCTCTCCGACCCGCGATGTGCTCCTGCAGCGCATCGTTGATCAACGTCTGGTAGCTGCCGCCTCCCGCCGCGTGGACCTTGGCCCGGAACCAGTCGAGAATCTCCGTATCGAGCCGAATCGTGATCCGCGTCTTGCCCGGGGGCAAGGGGATCACGGCGCCACGCTTGCCCCGGCTGAAGTCGTATTCTTTCTTCAAGGTCCAACCCTCGTCCGTTCGATCTCACCACCGGACCTCAACGCTTCGACGGTTTCCGGCGACGCTTTCCCGCGTGCGCGTGTTC
Source organism: Acidobacteriota bacterium (assembly GCA_016195325.1). Lineage (NCBI taxonomy): Bacteria > Pseudomonadati > Acidobacteriota > Acidobacteriota bacterium. The sequence continues at coordinate 51,073 of JACPZX010000076.1, read as the reverse complement.
GGGCTGCGATGATGCGCCGTATCTCGCTCGTTCCTCCCGGAGCACGCGGCGAAGGGTGTCCTCGAGCGGCTCTCTACGCCTCGCGATGTGCTCTTGCAGCGCATCGTTGATCAGCGTCTGATAGTTGCCGCCGCCGGCCGCGTCGACCTGGGCGAAAAACCACTCGAGAATCTCGGCGTCGAGGCGAATCGTGATGCGTGTCTTGCCCGGAGGCAACGGGATCACGGGGCCGCGCACGCCGCGGCTGAAGTCGTATTCTTTTTTCATCGCTCAGCCTCGTACTTCCTTCGCTCTCGACGACTCGCGCGCCTGGCGGAGATGATCCGGACGCCCCCGGAGCGCCAAGTGTGGACAACCACCAGGACCTGGCCCAGTCCGTCCTTGCCGATCGTGACGAACCGAGCTTCGTTGAAGCGACTGCCCGTCATCGTGACGGCGCGTAGATCCTCGAGAACTGAAACCGTCAGCGCCTTCTGCTCGTCCCACTCGAACTGCACCACCGAAGCATATGCACATTTGTACACCGAGTCAAGCAGTGCGCTCGAGCGCGATGAGACATGGCCCCGCGCCGGCGTTCGCCCTTCCCGACGGGTGTGATGCGCCCCGGTGGGCGGAGCTACCAGCCGGCGCGGGGCCCCGCCTCGAATCGACCGCGAACTTCGTCGCGGTCCGGGAGCGGGGGACGGGACCATCCACGACGCGCTCCGGCGGCCCGTGAGCCGCCGGACTCAGGCGAAGGGTCGTCGGACCCCGAGGAGGGTGCTGGGCGCAACGGAACCCGATGTTGTTGTTGCGGTTCGCCGGGTCGTTGGTGTTGCGGTTCGCCGATCGGAGGTTCCTCGGATTGTTGTTCCAGGAGCCGCCCCGAAGGACGCTTGTCCCCCGCTTTCCCATCTCCGCACGAGGCGGAATTTCCAGAGAAGTTTCGATCTCAGGCGCCACGTGTCCGCGTGGCCCGCGTGACCGAGCCAGCCCATCAGCCGCTGTCGAACATCCGCGGGCGACAGCTCGCCGCGCTCGTACGCGCGCCGGTAGACCCGAAGCCGGCGGCGGACGCGCCGCACGGCGTCGCGCTTGAGGAGCACCTTCTCGGGGTAGACCCGGAATCCGACGAAGGCGACTCCCCGGCTCACCTGGTGCACGGCGGTCTTCCCCGAATGGAGTCTCAGACGGAGGCCGATCAGAAACTCGGCGATCCTTTCCCGCGCCTCGATGAGCCGATGCGGGTCGTCGTCGAAGAGGCAGAAGTCGTCGCAGTACCTGAGGTAGGCGCGGCAGCGAAGCCGTTCCTTCACGAAGTGATCGAGCGGATCGAGATAGAGGTTGGCGAAGACCTGGCTCGTCAGGTTTCCGATCGGGATCCCGCGGCGGCGCTCGAAGGGGGTGAAGAGATCGTCGCCGGCGAAGTAGTGGTTGACTTCAACTTGGGGGTTGCTCGACTCGACGATCGTCCTAAGCAGGGCGAGGACGCGGCGGTCCTTCACCTTGCGCTCCACGAGGCCCAGGAGAATCTCGTGGTCGATCGACGGGAAGTACTTCTTGATGTCGGCGCGAAGGACCCAGGCGTATCGGCGGGTGAACTCCCGGCAACGCGCGAGCGCCCGATGCGTTCCCTTCTCTTTCCGGCACGCGTACGAGTCGGGGATGAACCCGCGCTCGAAGACCGGCTCCACGAGGTTCATCAGGGCGTGGTGGACGACGCGGTCGCGGTACGGCGCGGCGCTGATCTGGCGCACGACCGGCTCACTGACCCAGAAGGCTCTGTACGGGCCGGGCTGATAGCTGCCATCCAGTAGTTCGCGCCGGAGGCCAAGGAGGCGGCTCTCGAGATCGAGCTCGAAGCTCGCGACGTTCAGGCGATCTCGCTTCCCCCTCCTCGCCTTCTTCGCGGCAAGGAGGAGGTTCTCGAACGAGCAGATCCGATCGAAAAGACCGCCCGCCCGTTTCATGCCGGACCCTTTCGCGACTTCGACCATCCTCCGATCATCCGTCCCACCTCGTCGATGCGCTCCGAGGCGTGGGCGTAGCGTCGCAGATCGAGTGCTTCCAGATCCTTGGAGAGCCTGACGAGAAGGCGCAAGCGCTGCAGAGAACGGCTGGCGCGCGCGAGGGCGTCGAGCTTGTCCTTCCGATAGGCCGCTTCGGTGAGGGATTCGAGGAGCTCGAGGGCCGAGGACTCGAGACGCTCACCGAGGGTGAATCGGCGCGCGCGAGGGAGGCGGTCGATGACCGGGACGAGCCAGAGCACGAGGTCGTAAGCCTTGCCGACGACGGGTGCGGCTTCGGGATGGTTGATTGCGCTTGCCGAAGCGCGCGGCGGCCCCGCTGGCGCGGGGCCGGAGGGACTCGGATTCAGGCTCGGCTTCTCGTCCATCCCTGCATTCACCTGACCTGCTCAGATCAAGGGATCAAGAGTCAAGGATCAAGGGCTATTTCTGGTCCTGGGCGCAACGGAACCCGATGTAGAAGTAGCGGTACGCCGGGTCGATGGAGTTGCGGTACGCCGACCGGAGGTACCTCGGAACGTTGCTCCAGGAGCCGCCCCGAAGGACGCGAGATGTACCGCCCGAAGGCCCCATCGGACTCGGACTCTTGGCGTAGTACCCCGCATCATACCAGTCTCTCACCCACTCCCAGACGTTACCCGCCATGTCCTCGGCGCCGTAGGGACTCGCACCTCGCGGGAACGACCCCACGGGGGCGGTCTCCGCGAATCCGTCATCGTAGCCGCTCACGATCGTCCAATCGGAGTGCTTCCTCTTCGCAGACTCGTCGGCGAAGTTTCCCTGCGGGAACGCCCCCGGCGCGTCGTTCCCCCACGGATAGATCCTCCCATCCGTCCCCCTCGCCGCCTTCTCCCACTCTGCCTCCGTGGGCAGTCGCTTGCCGACCGAACCGCAGTACGCCGCCGCGTCGTACCAGTCGACGTTGACAACGGGCTGTCGAGTTCCGTTCCATTCCGCGTTGTTCCATGTCGCTGCGTCGGGCGTGTGGTCCTTGCCGCGAGTTTCGTTCGGATCGCACGCGGTGTGGCTGCGCGCCGACTTCAAGAAGGTCGCGTACTGCCCGTTCGTGACCTCGTACCTGTCGATGTAGAAGGCGTTCAACGTGACGCGATGCTGCGGCCGCTCATCGGCTTCGGCCTGACCGTCCGACGAGCCGCTCCCCATCAGGAACTCCCCCGCAGGCACGAGGACCATCGCCGCCCCGTCGGCGCCGGTGATGCGCAAAGCAGGCTCAACGACTTCACTGCGAAGCTCAGCGCTCACGGGCTGCTCCCCGTCGGATTCCACGCGCGCCGAGCGCTTCTCCGGCACGAACCCCTTCTTGCTGATGACGACGTCATGGTTGACGCCCGGCGCGACCGAACCCGTCCACGGAGTCGTTCCCCCGGGCACGGGATTCCCGTCGATGCTGACCGCCGCACCTGAAGGGTTCGACGTCACCGACAGACGACCCGGCGACGGCACGAGCGTCAGGGTGACGCGCGTCGTCTTCCCCGCATCGATCCGTGCGCTCTGCTCCGCCGTCTGGTAATGCCGCAGCTCACCCTTGACGACGTGGGAGCCGACGCTGAGATCCGGGATCGTCTTGGGCGCCGAACCCCGCCACTCCCTGTCCACGTCGATTGCGGCCCCGGGCGGAACGCTTTCGATCGCAAGCGACCCCGTGGTCTCGACGGCCGGCTTCGCCGGAGCCGGCGCGGCGGCTTGCCCTTGATGCGAACTCGGCGCGGGTTCGGTCTTCGGAGGCGGAGGCTCCTCGACCTTCGCCGGCTCAGCCCTGCCCGACGACGGAGCGGTGACCGTGCCCGCGACCTTGTCTGTTCCCGTGAGAGCCGATGGATGTGTCTCCGGGCGCAACGCCAACCAGAGGAGAACGCCGGCGCCAATCGCCGCGATCAGGGCGCCCGCGATCCACCGACCCTTGCGGGAAGGGGGCGGCTCGACGATCGGATCCCACACACGTCGAGTCGGACCGGCTTCCACCCTGGTCCCGCCAGGCATCTTCAACCGAGGATCCACGAGCGTTCTGTCGCCCGAGAGCTTCTCCGGGACCGGCGGCGCCGTGGCGATGGGAACGGTCGCCCCAATGGGCTTTGCGGGCTTCACGTCCGACCCGGACCGGCGCTGCACGATCTCGCGGAGATCCTTCTCCATCGCGGCGGCCGTGGGGTAGCGCTCGGCCGCCTTCTTGGCCAGCGACCGTCGGAGCACGTCGATGAGAGGCAGGGGGACGGTGTACTGAAGAGGCGAGAGATCGACCTCGCGCGCCTCGCCGATCTTCCCCGCCACCTCCCTGTAGCTGTCGCCGTCGAAGAGGAGGCTTCCCGTCAGGCACTCGTGGAGGACGCAGCCCAGGGAGAAGAGATCGGCGCGATGATCGCTCGCCTCGAACTTGATGACCTCGGGGGCCGCGTACTGCGGCGTCAGCGGCGGGTTGCTCGTCGTCAGCGCGGGCATGTCGGCGATCTTGGCGATGCCGAAATCGCCCAGGACCGCCTGCCCCGCGCGCACGAAGATGTTCGCCGGCTTGATGTCGCGGTGAATCGATCCGTCCGCGTGGACGAACCCGAGCGCCGCCGCGACGTCCGCCACGAGCGACGCCGCTTCGAGGGGCGGGAGCAGCCCGCGCTGGTTGATCCGATCGTGGAGCGTCCCCTCGGACAGGCACTCCATCACGAAGAAGGGGAGGCCCGCGACGTCTCCCACGAGCGCCACGCTCACGACGTGGCGAGTCCTCGCGCTGTAGCGGGCGAGGGCCTGCGCCTCGCGGCGGAAGCGCTCCTTGATGGCGGGGATTTCCGTGGGAGCGACTCTTTCCAGCGTGAGGAACTTGACGGCGACGTCGCGCTCGAGCCCCTGGTCGCGCGCCAGGAAGACGCGCCCGAAGCCCCCTTTCCCCAGCTCCTTCACGATGCGGTAGTTGCCGTGGAGCAGGTAGCCGGGACCGATCTCGGGCGGGAGAACCAACGGGACCGTCGTTCGATCCTCGGCGGGCCGGCGCGGCGGCGCGCCGCAGCGGGGGCACGGACCCGCCTCGGCTCTGTCGGCGAGGCCGCACGCGGGGCAGCTCAGCATGCGCGGGAGTCTATCTTACCGACACGTTGACAGACGAGCGTTGCAATTCCGCATCCGTGCGGGAAGCGCCTATGACGCCGCCGAGAAGGCCCTCGCAGCTTCTTTCGGTAGATCGATGGGCACGAACAGGGTCGCGGGAAACAAGTAGTCCTCCCCCGACTCGTCGACGACCCGGATGAGACCGCGCTTCCCCGCCTCGGCGTCGCTGAGAGCGCGGTACACCTTTCGGACCACAAGCGCGGTCTTGAATCCCGCGTTGCTCACGCAGACGACGTAACTCTCTATCACCTTGGATTCTCTTCGGCGCGACCCATGGATCTTCTCCTTGCCCGCTCGAACACGCGGCGCAGCCTCTCACGCGCTGCGTCGTCGCCTCTGTTCCATCCACGCCTGGTACTGCTCACTGGAAAGCTCCATGACGTCCCCTCAGGCAGTGTGCGGGAGATGGAAATCAGCGAGCACGGGGAGACGAAGCGTCTCCCCATTCGCGATTCTGCGGGAGAAGAAGAGTATCTCGAGGTTTTCGACGTCCCTCGACGTCGGGTTCAGGCGCGCGACGACGCCGTACTCGAGCTCGTCCGACTCCTGCTCGGCGTAGGGGGAACACTTGTTAATGTAAAGGATGTCACCGACCTTGTCGTACTCGACGGTCAGGGGCGCTTCCATTCAACAGCTCCTTTCGCCAGCCTTCGCGCGAAGTAGGCCGTCACCTCCCGCTCCACTCCCACTTCGTGATCTCCGCCGGGTCCTCGCCGCGCTCGCAGATGTAGGCGCGGTGATCCGCCAGCGACTTCTCGCACGCGCGGACCAGCTCCTCGGCGCGCGCCCCGACGCCGGGGTGGCGCGCCGCCATCGTCTGCGCCGCCTGGGTGACGAGGTGGAACCGGCTCGTGCGGTTCCGCACCTGCATGTCGAAGGGGGTGGTCGTCGTCCCCTCCTCGCGGTAGCCGTTGATGTCGAACCGTTCGTTTCCCGGGCGCTCGAAGAGAAGCTGCTTGATCGCGGCGGTGTAGCCGTGGAAGTTGAAGACGACGGGGACGGCCGGCGGGAAGAGGCGCTCGAACCGCCCCTCGTCGAGGCCGTGCGGGTACTTCTGCGGGATGCCGAGCGTCATGAGATCCGTGACGTTGACGACGCGGACGCGCCACTCCGGGACGGACTCACGGAGCATCTGCGCCGCCGCCATCACCTCGAGAGTGAGGTTGTCGCCGCACCCCGCGAGGACGATCTGCGGATCCTCGCCGTCGTGCGTGCCGGCCCAGCGCCAGACCGACGCGCCGACGCGGCAGTGCTCGATCGCCTCGTCCATCGACAGCCACTGCGGCATCGGCTGCTTCCCGGCGATGATCAAATTGATGTAGTTCGTGCTCCGGAGACAGTGATCGGCCGTGGACAGGAGGCAGTTCGCGTCGGGGGGGAGGTAGATGCGGTACGTGTGCCCCTTCTTGGTCATCAGGTTGTTGATGAACCCCGGCCCCTGGTGCGAGTAGCCGTTGTGATCCTGCCGCCAGCTCTCGGAGGTGAGGAGGTAGTTGAGAGAGGAGACCGGGAGGCGCCACGGGGCTTCGAGAGAAGTCTTCAGGAACTTCGCGTACTGGTTCATCATCCCGTCCACGATCGGCAGGAAGGCCTCGTAACAGGGGAAGACGCCGTGCCGCCCCGTGAGGAGGTACCCCTGGAGCCACCCCTGGCAGGTGTGCTCGCTGAGGATCTCGAGGACGCGGCCGTCCCTCGCGACGTGCTCGGCCGACGACGGCACCGGCCACGCGTACTGGCGCTCCGTGACGTCGAGGACGGCGCCGAGGCGGTTCGACTCGAGCTCGTCGGGGCAGACGATGCGGAAGTTGCGCTCGGCGGCGTTGAGGGTGACGACCTCCTTGAGGTACTTCCCCAGCTCGCCCATCGATCCGGCGCGCGCCGCGCCGCGACTCTCGAGGCGCAGGGCGCGCTGTTCGAGCGCGGGAAGGTGCAACGGCTTTCGGATCTTCCCGCCGAACGCGTGCGGGTTCTGCGCGATGCGTCGGTCGCCCCGCGGGCAGAGGGCCAGGATGTCGGCCGCCGGCCGCCCGGCGGCGTCGAAGAGCTCGGCGGGCTTGTAGGAACGGAGCCACTTCTCCACCGCGGCGAGCTGCGCCGGCTTGGTCTTGAGCTCGATCCCGGGAACCTGGTGGGCGCGGAAGCACCCTTCGACCACCTTGCCTTCGATCTCCTTCGGCCCCGTCCATCCCTTCGGCGTCCGGAGGACGATCATCGGCCAGCGCGGCCGATCGGCGGGGCGCCCGGCGCGCGCCGACTTCTGGAGGGAGCGGATCTCGCCGTGCGCGGTGGCGACCGCCGCCGCCATCGCCGCGTCGATCGCCTCCCCCTCCTTCGCGAGGTCGACGATGTGGACCGAGTAGCCGTAGCCGGTGAAAAGCGCGGTCAGCTCCCCGTCGTCCATCGTGCCGAAGATCGTCGGCGACGAGATCTTGAACCCGTTCACGTGGAGGATGGGGAGGACCGCGCCGTCCGTCGCGGCGTTCACGAACTTCGCGGCGTGCCAGGCCGTCGCGGTCGGCCCCGTCTCCGCCTCACCGTCGCCCACGATGCAGGCGACGAGGAGGTCGGGGTTGTCGAGGGCCGCGCCGAAGGCGGTGGCGAGGGCGTAGCCCAGCTCGCCTCCCTCGTGGATGACCCCCGGGAGCCCGGGATTGAGATGGCTCGCGAAGCGATCGGGCCACGAGAACCACGACAGGAAGCGGGCGAGCCCCTCGCGACCGTGCGTCAGCTCGGGGAAGTACTCGGCCAGGGTCCCCTCGAGGTACATGTTCGCGAGGTTGGCCGCCGCCCCGTGCCCGGGTCCGGTCACCAGGAGGACGCTCGCGTCCGTCTCGAGGATGAGGCGGTTCAGGTGCGCGTAGACGAAGTTGATCCCCGGGCTCGTCCCCCAGTGCCCGAGAAGGCGCGGCTTGATGTGCTCGGGGCGCAGCGGCTCCTCGAGAAGCGGATTGGCCTGGAGATAGATCTGCGCCGCGGCGAGGTAGTTCGCCGCGCGGCGGTAGCGGTCGATCGGGCTCATCGAAACCTCCGGCTTCTCGGGAACGCGGGCTCGGCCATTCTAGCGTGAAGTCCCGAACGGCTGCGTCTGGTTTCTGCGTCACAATGTCCGGGCTTTCAGGAATCCGGTCCGACGATCCGGAGAGCCGCGACCTCGCGAATTCCGGCATAGATCGCTGACTCGAACGAACTTCTTGCCGACTGGCTCGTCGTGGAACGGCTGTTGCTTGGGAGAAACCAGAACGTTTTCCGGGGTTCAGATCGCCTCAGCCACTGCGGGCCCGCGTGGGACGCTTCCGGTGCGGCGGGCTCCCATCTGCGCACGCGGAGGGACGAGGTATGGATGCAACAGCCCGCCGGCTCACCGTCCCCGCGCCCCTTCAGGTCATGGACTGTGCGCTGACGATCCTCTCGCTCGGCCGGAGCGCGCAGAACCTGCGCGAGCTTCGCGATCATCTCGCGAGCGTTCCCGCGCAGAGCATCTCCCACCACTTCCACGACGCGCTCCTGAGGCCGGCGTTCGACGACCCGGAGTACCGGAACGACTTCGCCGTCTGGGCGCGTCGACAGCTCCACGACGCCGCTCTGGCCGAGCGACTGGGAGTGATCGACCCGATGGACTACCCGGACCTCGAGCAGCTCCGGCACCAAACCATCGACGTCGTGGAGGACCGACTGGCGGAGGCGGGCGAAGTTCCCCAGGCGGCCCGCGGCCACGAGTTCTACTTCCTCAAATCCCAGTTCGTGATCCTCGACACGCGGGCGCGCGCCACCACTCCGTCCGAGCTCACCGCCATGATCCCGAGGCTCTCCACCGGGAGCATCTTCCATCACTTCATCGAGGCGCGCCGGCGCCAGCCGGGGCGGGTGGACGATTTTTCCGCATGGCTGGCCGGCTGGGGGGATGAGTGCGCCCACGAGCGCGAGCGCCTCGCGGCGGTCGACTACGAGCTCTGGTCGCTCGGCGAGCTGCGCGATCGCATCGCCGCGGCGCTCGCGGGCGCCAGGGCGGGGGCGAGAGTGCCATGAGGGTCGCCCTGGACGACTACGCCGAGGCGGCCGGCCCCGAGGCCGTCCAGCAGATCCGTGAGCTCGCGAGGCCTCTCAGGGGCAAGTCCGTCGTGCACGTGAACTCCACCCGGATCGGCGGCGGGGTCGCGGAGATCCTCGCGCGGCTGGTGCCGCTGATGGCCGATCTCGGACTCGACGCCCGATGGGAGGTGATCGACGGGACGCCGGAGTTCTTCTCGGTGACCAAGAGCCTCCACAACGCCCTGCAGGGGGACAGCGTGACGATCTCGACGCGCCAGCTCGACGTCTACCAGGAGGTGAGCCGGCGCAACGCCGAATCGCTGCGGGACCGGCTGAAGGACGCGGACTACGTGTTCATCCACGACCCGCAGCCCGCCGCGCTTCTGCAGCACTTTGCGGATCGGCGCGGCAAGTGGGTCTGGCGGTGCCACATCGACGTGAGCCGGCCGTTCCGGCAGGTCTGGAAAATCCTTCGCGGCTTCATCCGTCCCTACGACGCCAGCGTCTTCTCGCTCGCGGCGTTCGCGCAGCCCCTCTCCCACCCGCAGTACCTCATCGCGCCGAGCATCGATCCGCTGAGCGAGAAGAACATCCCTCTCGACGCGGGCGACGTCGAGGAGATCGCCCTCGGCTTCGATCTGGAACCCTCGCGCCCGGTGATCCTCCAGGTCTCGCGGTTCGATCGGTTCAAGGACCCCGTCGGCGTGATCCGCGCCTACCGGCTCGTGAAACCGCACATCCCGATCCAGCTCGTGCTGGCGGGGGGAACCGCCGACGACGACCCCGAGGGAGCGGAGGTTCTCTCGGAGGTCCGCGCCGAGGCGGGGGACGACCCGGACATCCACGTTCTCGAGCTCCCCCCCGATTCCCACCGGGCGATCAACGCCCTCCAGCGGCACGCCACGCTCGTCCTCCAGAAGTCGACGCGCGAGGGGTTCGGGCTGACCGTCACCGAGGCCATGTGGAAGGAGAAGGCGGTGATCGGCGGGGAGACGGGGGGCATCCCCCTCCAGGTCGTGAACTACCACACGGGGTTCCTCGTGAGCAGCCCCGAGGGAGCGGCCCTGAGGATGCGCTACCTGCTCAGCCGCCCGGAGCTGATGGCCACGATGGGGAGGAAGGGGCGCCGGTTCGTCCGCGAGAATTTCCTCCTGACCCGCCACCTCCGCGAATACCTCACCCTCATCCTCGGCCTGCACTACGGCGCGAGCGAAAGCGTGGAGATCCGATGATGGAGCTCGAAGAGAGCCGCGGAGCGCTCGGCGGCATCCCGGCATCGTTCTGGGCCGCGGCCCGCGCGGCGGAGCACCGCCTCCTGAGCCTCGACTACGACGGCACGCTCGCCCCGTTTCGGACCGATCGGCACGAAGCGGTCCCGTTTCCCCACTCGATGAGCGCCCTGTCGAAGATCGTCCGATCGGGCGCCACGACCGTGGCCGTCGTGTCGGGTCGTCCGGTCGAGGAGCTCGACGCGTTCATCGGCGGGCTCGGCGTGATGCTCGTGGGCGAGTGCGGGTGGGAGGAGATGCTCTCGCCCGGAGTGATGGTCGCGCACCACGTCGACCGCCGGGACGGGGACGCGCTCGACCGCGCCACCGGCGCCGTCGCCTTCCGGCTCTGGAGCCGGCGGCTCGAGCGCAAACGGGCGTCCGTGATGCTTCACACGCGCGGACTCGGGGCGTCGGAGGCCGAGGAGATTCTGAGGGAGTGCGAGAGCCGCTGGCTCGCGATCGCCGCGGAGTCGGGGCTGAGGCTCACGCGCGTCGACGGCGGCCTCGAGCTCCGCGTCCCGGGGCGCGACAAGGGGACCACCGTGCAGGAGATCCTGCGTCGATCGCCGGCGGGTACCTTCCCGGTGCACGTCGGAGACGACGTCGCCGACGAGGAGGCGTTCTCCGCACTCGAGGGGACGGGGCTCGGCGTGCGCATCGCGGGCTCCGACACGCCGACGCGCGCGCACGGGCGCCTGGCGTCGTGGATCGACCTCCCCCTCTTCCTCCGCCGATGGCTCGACGTCGTCGAGCGGGACGCCGCCTCATGAGCGGCGATCGGCGGCTCGTCGTCGTCTCGAACCGGCTGCCGTGCGTCGAGTCGGCGGCCGGCACGGGGAAGTCCGAGCCGCTCGCGGGGGGGCTCGTGACCGCGCTCCTCGGCGTCCTCTCGCGATCTCCCGGCAGCCTCTGGTTCGGCTGGAGCGGCCGCATCGCCGACCCCGCCCGCCCCGCCTCGATCACCCGGCAGTTCCTCGACGGCGTCGAGTTGCTCGGATGCCCTCTCTCCCGCCAGGAGTTCGATCGCTTCTACCTCGGATTCTGCAACGAGACGCTCTGGCCGCTCCTTCACTGCTTTCAGGGACGCGTCCGGATCGATCTCGATCAGGAGCGGAGCTACCGCGAGGTTCAGGCGCGTTTCGCCTCGGTCCTGAAGCCGCACCTCCGCGACGGCGACATCGTCTGGATTCACGACTACCACCTCTTTCCGCTCGGGAGGGAGCTGCGGCGGCTCGGCTGGCACGGGCCGATCGGATTCTTCCTCCACACGCCGTTCCCGCCGCACGAGCACTGGCAGCTCCTGCCGGATCCCCGCGATTATCTCGACGCGTGTCTCGCCTACGACGTGGTCGGCTTCCAGCTCCAGCGCTACCTCGACAACTACATCTACGCCTGCCGCAAGGAGCTCAACGCCCGGGGGGAGGGGAACGTCCTCATCGCGGGGGGTCACGTCCAGCGCGTCGGCGTCTACCCCGTGGGCATCGAGCCGGCGGAGTTCCTCCCCGGGAGGGAGACCTCCGCGGCCACGGAGCGGGCGCGCGATCTGATCCCGACCCTGCGCGATCGCCGGCTGATCCTCGGCGTCGACCGCCTCGACTACACCAAGGGGATTCCCGAGCGGATCCTCGCCTTCGAGCAATTCCTGACGACGTACCCCGAGTGGAGGAAGAAGGTCGTCTACGTGCAGATCGCCTCGCCGAGCCGTGCCACCGTCCCCGAGTACGGAAGACAGAAGAGGCGCCTCGACGCGATCATCGGACGCGTGAACGGCGAGATGGGCGAGCACGACTGGACCCCCATCCGTTACCTCTATCGCTCCTACCCGCGGGAGTTCCTGGCCGAGCTGTACAGGGACGCCGACGTCATGCTCGTGACCCCGCTCCGTGACGGAATGAACCTGGTGGCGAAGGAGTTCGTCGCCTCCCAGGATCGCGAATCCCCCGGCGTGCTCGTCCTGAGCCGCTTCACCGGCGCCGCGGAGGATCTCCTCGAGGCGATCATCGTCAATCCGATCGTGCTCTCGGACGTCGCCGACGGGATCCGGACGGCCCTCTCGATGACGGTCTCCGAGCGGCGGAGGCGGCATGCCGCGCTCCTCGCGCGGGTGCTGATGTCCAAGTCGAGCGACTGGGGAAGACGGTTCGTGGACGATCTCGCCGCGGTCCGGTCCGGCGCGCCGTCGAATGTCCGTCCGTGGCCGGATTCGCGGCCACGGAGGGCGTCACGCATCTCTTCGTCCTAGCGGTCCGCCCCCTCGAGCAGCTCGAGAAACCCGGCGACCCCCTGCGTGACGCTCTCGATGAACGGGAGTGAGAGCGTCTCGAGAGTGTCCGTCGGCAGGTGGTAGTGGGGGTTCCGGTAAAAGGTGGTGTCGCCGACCATCGCGGCGCGGTAGCCCTGCCGCCAGAACGACGAGTGGTCCGAGAGCGACGCGCCGACCAGCATCGCGAGGCTGGCGGGAAGACTGGCGGCCTCGACGGGAAGACCGGCCGCTCCGAGCGATCGGGCGAGCCCTGCCGTCAGCGCCCGCGAGGCGCCATTTCCGACGACGGAGATGAAGTCTCCCGTGCGGCGGCGGCCGAATCCCATCCCCGGAGGAAACCTCTGGGCGCCGGGGGCGGAATCGACGTAGCCGATCATCTCGAGCGAGATCATCCCCTCGACGGGTCGGCCCGCGCGGCGCAACGCCTCGGCGTGCTCCAGGCTCCCTGCCATCCCCCACTCCTCGAGGTTGAAGGCCGCGAACCTCAGGGTGTGTGAGCGGGGGGACGGACGCGATCCGGCCCACTCGGCGAGAGCGAGGAGGGCCGCGGCCCCGCTCGCGTTGTCGTCGGCCCCGGGCGTTCCCCTCACCGTGTCGAGGTGAGCGCCGACGACGAAGAGCGGCGCGCCGCCTTCGGGGCCGAGATCCCCGAACACATTGCACCATGCCCCGCCAGCGACCGCGATGGGCTCGCGGGTTACGCGGAGACCCGCCGCCTGGAGTATTCTCTCGGCGTACGACTCGGCCTCGCGAAGGCGATCGGGGCCCCCGAGGGGCGACCGGTCTCCGATCAGCGCGCCGAGGTGTCGCTGAATCCGATCCAGCATGCCGCGTCATGTTACATCGACCGCGCGCGACAGGTTCCCGAGGGGGCAAGTCGATGGCATCAGGGGGCTGCAGGAAGGTCGCGTTCTACGCCGGCGTCGGGTGCCTCGGTCTCGTGATCCTGGTCGCGATCGGGGTCTCGGGGATGATTTTCATGGCGCGCCGCGCGGGGAACGACGGCGAGCAGCACCCCGTCCCGACCTCGTTCACCATTCCGGTGCCGGCCCCGGCCCCCCCGCCGGCACCCTCCCCCGCCGGGCCCCAGACTCCCGGCGTGGACCTTCCGGCGCTCGACGCCAACCGGCAGGCGCGCGCCGGCGTGGAGCCCGTGCGCGTCATCCTGAAGCTCTCCGAGGGTGACTTCACCGTCCAGCCCGGCGCCCCGGGGAGCGGGGTCAAGGTCGACGGGAACTTCGACCCCGGCACGTACGCGCTGACGCAGGAGGAATCTCGCGACTCCGAGGGTCGGCGCCAGCTCTCGGTCGAGTTCCGGCGCCGCGTCCCCTTCTTCTTCATCATGTTCGGCAATCACAAGAACCAGAACAAGGTCGCCATCACCCTCCCCGAAGGAGTGCCGACCTCGCTCGACCTCCTGCTCTCCAGGTGCGAGTCGCACGTCGACCTCGGCGGGCTCACCCTCACCGACCTCGAAGCGCACATGAGCATGGGGGATCAGGATCTGAACTTCTCGAAGCCCCTGGTCGGGAAGCTCGCCCGAGCCTCCTTCCGTTTCTCGATGGGCGACACCAAGGTGCGCGGCCTCGGAAACGCGCTCCCGGCGAACCTCGAGCTCCACGGATCGATGGGGGATGTGCGCGTGAGCTTCGACGGCGCGTGGCCGCCGTCGAGCAGGATCTCCGCGGTGGCCCGCATGTCGATGGGCGATTTCCGGATCGTCGTCCCGCACAACGTCCGGCTCAAGTCCCGGTCGACCGTCTCCTTCGGCGACTCGGATGTGCCGCACGACGAGGCGCAGCCGCAGGACGATACGGCTCCGGTGCTCGAGCTCCAGACGCACGCGTCGATGGGCGATCTCTCGGTCAAGCACGACTGAATCCAGCGCCACGCCATGGGACACACGCGCGCCGTCGAGTTCACCGGCCCGGCAGGACGTATCGAGGGGATTCTCCAGGGACGCATGGCGGATCGCCCGCGGCGGGCAGCGGTCTTCTGCCACCCCCATCCCCTCGGGGGCGGAACGATGCACACGAAGGTCGTGCACCGGGCCGCGAGGGCGCTCGAGGAGTCCTCGCACCTCGTGCTGAGGTTCAACTTCCGCGGCGCAGGGGGGAGCGAAGGATCTCACGATCGAGGGATTGGCGAGCGCGACGACGCCCTCGCCGCTCTCGACTGGCTCGACGGAGCCTCCTCGGGTCTTCCCGTCACGATGGGAGGCTTTTCGTTCGGGTCCTGGGTGGGACTCCGGGTGGGGGTTCAGGATCCGAGAGTGGACGCTCTCATCGGCATCGCGCCGCCGGCCAATCTGGCGGACTTCTCATTCCTCGAGGCGTGCCGGAAGCCCGTCCTCTTCATCCACGGCACCGCCGACACGCTGGCGCCGCTCAAGGAATTCGAGTCAATCTATTCGAGGATCCCGGGGCCGAAGACGCTGGCCCTCGTGGAGGGGGGGTCCCACCTGCTGGTCGAGCACCTGGAGCGCGTGGCGGAGGAAGTGTCCCGCTTTGCGCGAGCGCTCCCGGCTCCGGAAGCCCGCTGAGGGCCGCGAGCGCCTCCGAGCTGGCCGGGTTCAGCGTCACGGCCATCTGGAACGCCGCCCGCGCCTCGCGAAGCTCCCCCGCCGCCGCGAGCGCGACCCCGAAATGGTACTGCGCGGCGCTCAGCGTCGGCCTCAGCGTCACAGCTCGCCGCGCGGGACCGAGAGCCGCGCGCACCTGGTGTGACGCGATGAGCGAGGACGCGAGCGCGTCCCAGATCTCCGGCACGCCGGGCGCGAGCGACGCGGCGGCCCGCAGGTCTGGAACCGCGTCGGTGTGGCGCCCCAGCCGCGCCTCCAGCATCCCCTGGTTCGCGCGCAGCGTCGGCTCGCCCGGGTCCAACCCGAGGGCGCGCGCGAGGATTTCCCCCGCCTCCCCCTCGCTGCCGAGGACGACGAGGGCGCGCGCGAGATCGGACATCGCGGCGATGTCGGAGGGGTTCTCGGCGACCGCTCTGCGGAGCAGCGGCTCCGCCTCGCCCGCGCGCCCCTGGAGGAGGAGGGCCGCCGCGAGCTGGCGGCGGGCCCGGGCGTGATCGGGCTTCAGCTTCAGCGCCTCACGGAAGTCGCCGATCGCCTCGGTGATGTGCCCCTGTCGAAGCGCCACCGTCCCGAGCATGTGCCATCCCTCGGCGAGCGTCGGCTCGCGCTCCACGACGGACCGGAACTCTCCCTCGGGCTTCGACCACGGAATGAGGCTCGAGTAGGTCCCCTCCATCTTCTTCGCGAAATAGGCGACGCCCATGCTGAAAGCGGTCGGCCCCTCGCCTCCTTCGGGCTCGCCGCCGACCCGCAGCACGCTCAGGGTCGCGCCCGGGCGCTCCGCCGCCGGGGGGGCCGGGGGATCGATGCGACGGCGAATCCAGTGGTCGGTGAAAGCCGTGTAGCGCTGGTCGGCGGGCTCTGATCGGCGCATGTGGCACGCGACGCAGTCGTCCAACGCGCTCTGCCGCCGTCGCTCGGGCTCCGACACGGCGCACGAGGCCGTCGTATGGCACGTGAGGCAGGCCCTGCGGAACTGATCCGCAGGGCGGCTCTTCGAGAAGACGGAGACGTGGGGATCGTGGCACGTGAGGCAGTCGACCCCGCCGCCGCTCTCCTTGTAGCAGCGGCTCAGCATCAGCCGATCTCCCTGGCTCCCGAGGCCGAACCGGTTCGCCATCGGAGGGTCGAAGGAGAGGACGTCGAGGTACTCGCCGATGTGGCCCCCCGGGCGGAAGTCGCGCAGGTCGTGGTCGGGGCGCGTCACCCTCGCGCCGGCGTCCGAGTCCCCAAGGTGGCATTGAAGGCAGACCTGGATGCGGGTGACCCGACCCAGCTTCCGCGGGTTCACGATCGTGTCGTCCGACTCCGGAGGGTGGTCCGACAGCGTCTTCCAGCGCGCCACGTGCAGGTCTCCGGGACCATGGCACCGCTCGCAGTCGATGCCGTGGGGGAGCGGCTCCGCGAAATGGTTCTCGGTCCCGGCCGCGAGCGAGACGCGCGCGTCGTGGCAGAAGAGGCACGAGGCCTCGATCTTCCGGCCGAAATGCTCTCCGTTGAGCTCGTAGCCGGGGCAGAGATCCCATCCCGGCTTGTCCGGATACCAGCAGATCGGCATCTGGTAGAGACCACCCCCGTCCTCCGAGACATACGAGCGGCTGTGGTTCCCCGAGCCGATCACGTATCGGATCTTTCGTGTCGCCGAGGTGAGGACGCTGCCGTCCGCGTCGTGGACGTCCATCCGCATGAAGTGATCGTCTCCCCCGGCGACCATCTCGTAGCTGATCCGGTCGGCGACCACGTCGAACCGGTTCTTCCGCGTGAAGTCCTCCACCACGCGATCGGGGGTCAGCGGGTAGAGGGAGCGCCCCATTCCGGTCGTGGCGAACGACTCGCCGATCTGGGCGTGGCAGGGGCGGCACGACTCCGAGCCGACGTAGGCCACCGACGTGTCCATGTTCTTGAACGGGCGGGCCCGTGTCGTCTCGCGCCCGGCGCACCCGGCCGTCACCGCCAGGAGAGCGGCCAGAGACGCCGGGAGCAGGGCGCGGGAGAGCGCGCGAAGACGTTCGATACCGAACACTGTTCGTCCCTCAGCCGGACTCCTCCGGGCGGGATGCCCGGCGAGCCACCGGGCCGGCTCGACTTTTATGCTGTCATGGCAAGAGTCGGGCCAGCGCTCCGGCAGTGGATGTCTACGATGGACACGCGAGAGGGTTGCGCGGTCATTCGAGTATCGCGCCGGGCTCGGGAGGGTCGCCGCTCGCGTCGCGGGCGTCCTCCTTCTCCTCTCTCACCTTTCGGACCTGCTCGCGCCCCGGCTCGAGGATTCCCTGAAGCTCGAGGAGCCCCTCCCCCATCCCCCGGCTGATCGCGTTCCCGGGCCCGGCTCCGCGGCCGAGGCGATCGTCGTACTCCTCCCGGGTCATCGGCGGCTTGCGCCCGAGGGCCGCGAGCCCGGCGACGGCCAGCGCGGCGATCGCGAGGTACACGAAGAGGACCATGACACTCCCCACTCTGCGAGAGCTCCGCGCCGAGTCAAGGAATCGCCAGGGAAATCATCCAGAGAATCCGGACGTCGGCGCTGTCGGGGATGCGGGGGCCGACAACCCCGTCTATATTCACACCGTCGCCGCGCGTCCCAGCCGGCCGCACGCCACCCGCGGAGTGGAGGGGAACCCTTGAACCGCTCGTATCGACTCGCGATGATCGTCGCCGGCGTCGCCGGAGCCGGACTGAGCGCCGTGAACTTCCTCGAGTCCATCGGCCTCATCCAGACCAATGCCCTGACCGACGGCGATCCGGTCGGCCTCCGCGATCACTACCTGCAGATCGGGCGCTTCTACAGCCGGGGATTCACGACCGGGTTCTTCTTCTGCTTCTCGCTCATGCTCGTGGCCATCGCCGTGGGCACGTGGTACGACGAGCGCCGGAAGCAGCGTCGCGCGGGCGCGGGGCAGCGGCCGAGCCTCGCCGAGGCGCGCCCCCCGATCACCACGGGCTGAGAGCCACGCCCCGGATCACCTCAGTCCAGCCCGAGCTCCCGCAGCCTCTTCAGAAACGTCGGGTAGGAGATCCCGAGGACCTGCGCCGCCGCCATCCTCCGCCCCTCGAGGTGATCGAGCACCCGGCTGACGTAGTGCCTTTCGACGACCTCGAGCGTCGGCGGAGGCCCCTCGGCGGGCATCGGCACCGTGAAGAACCCGGCGGCGCGGGGCTCACGGTTCGCGTCGTCGGGCAGGACGATCTCCCGCTCCGACACCTCCGTCCCCTGCGCGAGGATCACGGCCCGCTCGATGATGTTGCGAAGCTCTCTCACGTTTCCCGGGTAGTTGTACGACGCGAGGAGCCGCTTCGCCCCGTCGGTGAGCCCCGAGACGCGCTTCTTGATCCGGGAGGCGAAGTGCCGCGCGAACGTCTCCGCGAGATCGGGAATGTCCTCGCGCCGCGTCGAGAGCGCGGGCAGGTGGACGAGGAAGACGGCGAGCCGGTGGTAGAGGTCCTCGCGGAATCGGCCCGCGCGCAGGAGGCCGCTCACCTCCTGGTTGGTGGCCGCGATCACGCGGAGGCCGACCGAGATCTCGCGCTCGCCGCCGACCCGGCGGAAACGCATCGTGTCCAGGAATTTCAGGATCTTCGCCTGCGCCGGCTGGGGCAGCTCCGTCACCTCGTCGAGGAACAGGGTGCCGCCGTCGGCGATCTCGATCAGGCCGCGGCGGGTGGTCCGCGCGTCGGTGAACGCGCCGCGCTCGTGGCCGAAGAGCTCGCTCTCGACGAGATGCTCGGGGAGCGCGGCGCAGTTCACCTCGACGAAGGGCGCGTTCTCGTCCGACTCGCGGTACGACATCGAGTGGAGCATCTCGGCGGCGCACTGCTTGCCCACGCCGGACGGGCCGATGATGAAAGCCGGCGTGTGCGGGCTCTGCGTGAGGCTCTTGAGCTTGTCGATCGCCGCGCGCATCCCCGGGCTCTTCGGGCCGACGAGAGGCGGCCCTCCGCCGCTCTTCCGCGCGATCTCGAGGCGATCCCTGAGGCCGCGGGCCTCCAGCACCTTGCGCAGCTTCACGACGAGGTCGGTGAGCTGCACGGGCTTCGCGAGGTAGTCCCATGCGCCCGCGCGCAGGGCATTGACCGCGTTCTCGACGTCGCCGTACGCGGTGACGACGATGACCAGGGGGGCGGACGGGCCTTCGGCCCGCAGCGCCTTCATGAAATCGATCCCGTCGCCGTCCGGGAGGCGCCGGTCGAGAATCACGACGTCGGGAGCCGCCTTCTCCATCTCCGCCCGCGCGCGGGCCAGCGTCCCCGCGGTCTTGACCTCGAACCCCTCCGAGGAAAGCGCTTCCTCCGCGAGCATGCGGAAGACCTGTTCGTCATCGACGACGAGAACCCTCGCGTTCATTTCGCCTCCCTCGGCAAGGTGAGAAGGAAGCTGGCGCCCCCGCCCGACGCCTCCAGCACCAGATCTCCGCCATGAGCCCGCGCGATCTTCCTCGAGAGCGCCAGGCCGATCCCCACGCCGCTCGGCTTGCCGCTCACGAACGGCTCGAAGAGCGACGGGCGGATCGCCGGCGCCACCCCCGGCCCGTTGTCCGACACCCTCACCCAGCCGAACTCCCCCGTCGATCCGACCTCGACGCTCACCCGCGGGGCCGTCCCGGAGCCGTTGGCCGAGAGGGCATCGAGCGCGTTGCCCACGAGGTTCGTGAGGACCACGTGCGTCAGCGACGGATCCGCGTTCACCCTCACCTCGTCCACCTTCGACTCGACCCCGAGGATCACGCCGGCCTCCGCCGCCGCGTCCCTCTGCAGCTCGGCGATCTTTCGGGCGAACTCGCGCAGCTCGATCTCCACGGGCCGCGGCGTCACGCCCTTCGAGAAGACGAGGAGCTCGCTCGTGAAGTTCGACATCGTCTCGATCTGCGTTCGCATCCCCGCGACGATCTTCTCCTCCGACGGGTCCCGGGCCGCGCGCGCGCCGCGCAGCAGCAGGTCGAGGCCGATCCGGAGCCCGTTGAGCGAGTTCTTCACCTCGTGCGCGATGAGGTTCGCGGCCTCTCCGAGGAGGCGGAGCCTCTCCTCGCGCATCGCCCGTTCCTCGGCCTCGCGCAGGAACCTCAGGGATCGCCTGAAGAGAAAGACGAGGAGGACCAGCGGGACGAGAATGACGGACAGCGTCAGCGCCGCGCGCCCGGTCATGCGCGTGGTCGCGTCCCTCAGGAACTCCGCCTTCGGGGCGAGCGCGATCAGGATCAGATCCGTGTCCGGCACCTCGGTGGCGGCGACGAGCGTGGCCACCCCCTGGAGCTCGAGCTCCCCGAGGTCGGGCTCCCACGAGCTCCGGCCGAAGACGCGCAGCCAGGCGCCATCGGTCGCGAACGGCGGCGGGGTGGGAGGGTAGACGACCGCCCCCTGCCGCGTCGCGAGAATCGTCAGCACCCCGTCCTTGCGCCCCGCCACGGCGCTCATGTCGCTCGTCCGGGCGAGATCGATCCCCCCCACGAGCGCGCCGGTGAACTTCCCGCCGCGAAGGATGGGCGCGACGACGTACAGCGACGCCTCCTCCGCGCGATCGGGATCGACCGGGACGATGCTGACCCGCGAGCCGCTCCTCATCAGATCGAACCACGGCTGGCGCGCGAACGAGGTGCCGGCGGTGAGGAAGGTCTGCGGCTCGGACCAGAGCACGGAGCCGTCGACGCTGAGAATCGCGATCCCCATGTTGAAGAAGGCGCTGCGCGCGTGCGTCAGGCTCAGCAGGCTCTGCTCCGGCCCGAGATTCTGATCGAGCAGGTCCACCTCGCTGCGGAGCCCCAGGCGCATCACCTCGCCGCCGAGGTGCTCGAGCTGCTTGCCGAGGTAGAAGGCCTGCGCCTGGGTTTGGAGCAGCAAACTCGACTTGATCTCCTGCTCCTGGTGGATCCGATCCTGCGAGATGGACGCGAGGAGCATGGTGACGGCCACTGCGGCCGCCGCGGCGTAGATCGCGAGCGCCGCCCGGGCGAAGCGCGCGTGGGCCTGCGTGAGGCTGTCGCCGGAGCGGTGCGACGGGGCGCGGACCAGCGGATTCTTCATCGCTGCCGCCGATTATAGACGCCCGGAATCCGGGCCTCGACCGCACGCGGCCGCCGGCTCAAGCGCCCTGCGGGACGAGGCGGCGCAGCCGGGCCGAGACCGCCTCGCGAAGGCGGTGGGCCCAGAAGTAGGTGACGGGCAGGACGATCAGCGTGAGCGCCGCCGCCGAGATCGTCCCGCCCACCACCACCACGGCGATCGGTCTCTGGGTCTCGCTGCCGATCGCGTGGGAGAGCGCCGCCGGAACGAGCCCGAGGCACGCGAGGAGCGCGGTCATGAGGACGGCGCGCAGGCGCTCGCGCGCCCCGAGGACGACGGCGTCCAGGAAGGCCTCGCCCTTCTCGAGCCGGCTCCGGATCGCCGCGACGACCAGCACGCCGTTCAGGACCGCCTGGCCGAGCAGGGCGATGAAGCCCACGGCCGCGGACACCGACAGCGTGAGGTGCGCGATCGCGAGGCCGACGACGCCGCCTACCAGCGCGAACGGAACGTTGAGCAGGATGATGAGCGCGTCCCAGACCGACTCGAACGCGGAGAAGAGGAGCAGGAACGTGAGGATCAGCGCGAGCGGGATCACGAGCCCCAGCCGCGCCATCGCCCGCTGCTGGTTCTCGAACTCGCCCGCCCAGGTGATCTCGTACCCGGCGGGGAGGGGCGCCGCCGACTCGACCTTCCGCCGCGCCTCCTCGACGAAGGACCCCATGTCGCGGTTGCGCACGTTCATCCGGATGCCGACGTAACGCCGCCCGTTCTCGCGCGTGATCGCGGCGCGCCCGGTTCCCATCGACACGTCGGCCACGGCCGACAGCGGGATGATCGAGCCGTTGCGGAGCGGCAGCATGATCCCCCGGATCTCCCCGACGTCCTCGCGGGTCGCGCGCGGGAGCCTCACCGTCACGTCGAACTTCTTCTCCCCCTCCCAGAGCTCGGTGGCCACGTGGCCTCCCATCGCCGTCTCCGCGTAGTCCTGCACGTCGGCGAGATCGAGGTCGTAGCGCGCGAGCGCCTCGCGATCGAGCTTCACGCCCACGAGCGGCATCTCCCCCGACTTCACGATGCCGAGGTCCGCGGCCCCCGGCACCGTCGCGATCGCCGCCTTCGCGCTCTCGGCGGCCTGCTGGAGCGTCGCGAGATGCTCCCCGTAGATCTTCACCGCGATCTGGCCGAACTGTCCGGAGATGTTCTCGTTGACGTTGTCGCGGATCGGCTGCGAGAAGTTGTACTCGAGGCCGGGGATCTCCTTGAGGTTCGCGTCCATCTCGGTCACGAGGGCGTTCAGCGTCTTCGCCTGCGGGCGCCACTCCTCGAGCGGCTTGAGCTTGAGGAAGATCTCCAGGTTGTTCGGGAGCGTCGGGTCGGTGCCGTCCTCGGGACGCCCGAGCTGGGAGATCATCCCCGTGACCTCGGGGGTGCGGCCGAGGATCTCCTTGATCCGCGGCGTCAGCTTCCTCCCCTCCGTCAGCGAGATGTTGTCGGGGAGGGTGAAGGTGACGTAGAGCGCCCCCTCGTTCAGCTCGGGGAGGAACTCCGACCCGAGCCTCGGCAGGAGCGTCACGGCCGCGGCCATGAGCCCGGTGCCGACGACCAGGACGACGATCGGCTCCTTCATCGAGTAGCCGAGCACGGGCGTGTAGATCCGGCTCGCGAGCTTCAGCACCGGCGAGTCGCGGTGCGTCGTTTTCCCCCGGAGCGCGAAGAGGGCGAGCACGGGGACGAGCGTGAAGCTCACGAGGAGCGCGCCGACGAGCGCGCTGACGACCGTGTTCGCCATCGGCGCGAAGATCCTCCCCTCGACCCGCTGGAGCGAGAAGATGGGGATGTACGCCGCGATGATGATCAGGAGCGAGAAGAGGGTGGGCCGGGCGACCTCACGAGCGGCCCCGAGGACCCGGTCGGCAGGGGTCCCGGGGCCGCTGTGAGCCTCGTCGGAGAACCTGTGGAACAGGTGCTCGACGAGAATGACGGCGCCGTCCACGATGATCCCGAAGTCGACCGCACCCATCGAGAGCAGGTTGGCCGACATCCCCCGCGCGTAGAGGTACAGGAACGAGGCGGCGAGGGAGAGGGGAATCACCGCGGCGACGATGAGCGAGGCGCGGATCGAGAGCAGGAAGACGAAGAGGACGAGGGTGACGAGCGTGGCTCCCTCGGCGAGGTTGCGGAAGACGGTCCTGAGCGTCGTCTGCACCAGCTCGGTGCGGTCGTAGAACGGCAGCACCGCGACGCCCTTCGGGAGGATGCGGCCGTTGATCTCCTCGACGCGCTGCCTGAGGGCGGCGAGGACGACCGACGGGTTCTGGCCGCGCCGCATCAGGACGATCCCCTCGATGGCGTCGTCGTTCGCGTCGCGCGTGACGATCCCCTGGCGCGGCGCGTACCCCTCGCGCACCATGGCGATGTCGCGGACTCTCACCGGGACTCCGTTGTGGTAGGCGACGCGGACCCTCTCGATGTCCGAGATGTCCCTGAAGATGCCGAGCGATCGGATGACGAACATCTCCGAGCCGCGCTCGACGTAGCCTCCGGTCGCGTTCGCGCTCCCCTTCTTCAGCGCGTCCGAGATGTCCGAGAGCCCGACGCCGAGCTCCGCCATGCGCTTCGGATCGGGCTGCACGTGGATCTCCTTGACGAGCCCGCCGTAGCTCACGACGTCGGCGACGCCTGAAACTCTGAGAAGTTGAGGCCTCACCACCCAGTCCTGGAGGGTCCGGAGCGCCATCGGATCGGAGGACGTGCCGTCGAGCGTGTAGCGGTAGACCTCGCCGATCGGCGTCGCCACCGGCCCGAGCGACGCCTCGACCCCCTCCGGCAGCTCGGCGTCGGCGAGGCGTTCCTTCACCTGCTGGCGGGCGAAGTAGAGATCGACGCCGTCGTCGAAGGTCGCCGTCACGAACGAGAGGCCGAAGAGCGACACGCTCCTCAGCCGGAAGAGCCCGGGCGTCCCGTTGAGCGCCCTCTCGAGCGGGAGCGACACGCGCCGCTCAACCTCCTCGGTCGGCTGGCCGGGGAAGATCGTGATCACCTGCACCTGCGTGTCGGTCGGATCCGGGAACGCCTCGACCGCGAGGTTCGAGAAGGCGTAGTACCCCCCGGCGAGAAGCGTCGCCGCGAGGACGAAGGCCCCGAGCGGGTACTTCAGCGAGTGCGAGAGCAGCGCGTCGAGCATGTCGGTGAGTGCGCCCCGTAGACGGTGGCTTCAGTGGGCCAGCGCGATCTGGTTGTCGAGCAGGATGGCCCCCTCCTCGACGACCATCTCGCCGCGGTCGAGCCCCTTGAAGATCGGAACCGTGCCGTCATGGGACGATCCGGCCACGACCTCGCGGCGGACGAACTCCTTTCCGTCGAGCTGGACGTACACGTACTGGTGCGCGCCGTCCGACACGAGGGCCGAGGCCGGGACCTCGACGGCCCCGGCGGCCTGGCGGATCGAGAGATTCACCTCGGCGTACATGTTGGGCTTGAGGAGGCGCTTCGGGTTGTCGAGGAGGAGGCGGATCGGCACCGAGTGCTTCACGGGATCGACGACCGAGGAGACCATCTCCACCGCGTCCTTCACCTCGAGCCCCGGGAGCGCCGGAAAGGTCACCGCCCCCGGAGTTCCGGGGGAGATCTCGGCTGAATGCTCCTCGAAGATGTCGGCCACCACCCAGACCCTCGACAGGTCGGCGATCACCATGAGCGATCCACCCGCCTCCGCGCCCACTTCCTGCGCGGGGAGGATGTTCTTCTCCACGACGACCCCCGCGCGCGGCGCGGTCACGGTGAAGGCGTTGGCCTCACGGGAGGAGACCTTCAGCGCCTCGAGCTTGGACCCCGCGAGACGGTTCGCGACCTCGGCCTCGTGGTAGACCGCGGACGCGGCGATCTCATCCTTGGCCGGGAGCGCCTTCGCGGCCACCATCGCGCGGATGCGCTCGAGGTTCTTGTCGGCGGTCGCCAGGTCGAGCGAGGCCTTCTCCTGGTCGGCCCTCAAGGACGCGATCTCGGGGCTCGACACCGTGAAGAGCGGCTCGCCCGATTTCACCTCCTGGCCGAGCTCCACGTGCACGGCCGTCACGCGCCCGGCCAGCGGCGATCCCACCTGCGAGGCGCGCGTCTGGTCGATCTGCACGCGCGCGGGAACGCGATCGGCCCAGTGCGAGATCGCGACGACGGCCGCCCCGACCTTCAGGCTCTTCCACTGCGGCGCATCGGGTGAGAGGGCCAGACCCCTCTCCGTCACCGTCATCCCCGGGGTCCCCGCCGGTGGCGGCGGCGCCTCCCGCGTGAAGGCCATCGCGAGCCACACGGAGACGGCGCTGACAAGGGCCGCGATCGCGACGTGCATGGCGCGTCGCGAGCGGGAGCGCCGGCCGCCGGTCGTCGCCCGGGCGTCGAGTTCGTCGATGGTGTGCATCTCGTCATCCCCCTCGCTGGTTTTCCCGGGTGTCCGTTGCCGCCGAGCGGGCCACGTCGGATTTGCGGGCTACCCCGGCGTCGAGGCCGAGCACGCGGCGCAGCTCGTTGCGGACGGTGAAGTACTCGAACCGGAGGTCCATCAGGTTCAAGATCAGGGTGGTGTGGTTGCGGCGCACGAGGAGGAGATCGGTCATGCCGACCTCCCCCTGATCGAACGCCTGCAGCGTCGTGTCGAGAATTCCGGACGAGCGCGGCAGGGCGTCGGTCTGGAGGGTGCTCACCGTGCTCTCGAGAAAGCTCTTCCGGCGGAGGAGCCCGGAGAGATCCGCGCGCGCCGAGGTGAGCGTCGTGTCGCGGATCGCCTCGATCTCGGCGGCGTGGGCCGCCGCGCGGGCGGCGTCGTGCTGCCCGCGATCGAAGAGCGGGAGCGCCACCGTCACGCCGACGGCGAAGGTGTTCGGCTGATCCCCCGAGATCGTCAGGTTGTCGTGCGTGTAGCCGATGCCGATGGCCGGATCGGGAATCCTCCGGCGCCGGGCGAGGACGAGGTCCATCCTCGCGGCCTCCC
This sequence comes from Acidobacteriota bacterium, assembly GCA_016195325.1. NCBI lineage: Bacteria > Pseudomonadati > Acidobacteriota > Acidobacteriota bacterium. The sequence continues at coordinate 24,828 of JACPZX010000076.1, read as the reverse complement.
TCTCGCTCTCGAGCGACTTCACGTCGGGGCGCTGCGCGAGCGCCGATTCCTCGTCCACCGGCGGCTCGGGAAGGGCGACCGCGCTCCCGAGCTCCGCGATCTCCATGCCGGCGTCGTCCACGGCGCACTCGGCGAAGAGCACCGCGCGGCACGCGTCCAGGGAGGCGCGGTATTCCGCCGCGCTCCGCGCGAAATCCGACTCGAGCGTCGTCGTGTCGAGAAGGAGGCGATCGTAGTCGTTCCCGCTGACCTCGCCGTGATCGAGGCGCGCCTTCTCGAGATCGAGAACGCGCCTCGCCGAGGCGAGCGTCTCCTCGAGGGTCGTCTGGCGCTCGCGGAGATAGAGCGCCCGACCGAGCGCCAGGCGCGCATCGGCGGCCTTCTGGCCGAGGAGGTCGAGGTACGTCTCGACGGTCGCCCCGAGCATGTCGTTCGCCGAGGCGATGCGCGGGCCGCGCTTTCCGATCTCGGCCGTCTCGCTCAGCGTGTACGAGGTGATCGACGTGTCGTGGAACCCGAGGCCGGGCGGGTTGCTCTTTCCGGCGTTGATGTCGCTCAGGTTGAAGCCGAGCACCGGATTCGGGAAGAGGCGGCTCGCGCGGTATCCCGCGCGCGCCTCGTCGACGCGCGACGACGCCGCGGCCACGTCGCGGCTGTGGTCGCGAAGCCAGGTGAGGAGCCGGCCAGGATCCTTCAGCAGTTCGGCGACGGGAGCCCGTCCGCCTGCCGGATCGCCGGGCGTGGTCGCGGCGGGAGCTTCGGTGCCGCTTCCGGCGTGGACCTCGGGGAGTGAGGCGCACCAGGCCGGCTCCAGGGTCGAGAACATGAGGGCGAGGGAGATCGGGAGGAGCCACCTGCCGACGCAGATCCGACGGCATCGCACTCTTCTTGCCTGGGCGACCAAGCGCCGACCTCCCCGGTCAGGACAGTAATAAAGGATGAGTGGAACTGTCCCTAAGCGAGGTGGATGCCAGCGACGGGCACGGGGCTAAGTGATTGGAATGGAAGCCCTCATCGCCATGGCGTTCCGTCGGGGGCGGCGCGGGCTGAAGAATCCTTGCAGATCCGGCCAGTGTGCTGAGCAGAGAAGTTGAACTGCCGCCTCCCTCAGTGCGTCACCGCTTCGCGGCCGGCTCGATCAGCGCATGGCCATCGAGATCCGCAGGCGCCTGGATGCCGGCGAGCTTCGCGAGAGTCGGGGCGACGTCGACCGTGCGGGCGGCGGCGCCCGACGATCCGGCCGCCACGCCGGCGCCCATGAAAACGAGGGGGACGTGGCGGTCGACCTCGTACGGCGAGCCGTGAATCGCGCGATCGAGATCGATGATCGTCCGCTCCGTGAGGCGGACAGCGACGCCGGCCTCGCCGATCGGCGACGTCCCGCTCGAGAAATCGAAGAGCGGGAGGCGCGGGACGCGGTCCGCGCTGCACGAGTGCCGCCAGAGTGCGACGAAGGGGTCGACCGCGGGACCCGATCCGAGCAACTGCGCCGGCGTGTAGGCGTCGGCGACGAAGTCGCGCTTCTTCAGCGTCGCCACGACGCGGGCGGCGATCTCCTCCCGGCTCCCCTTCGATCCGGAGATCGTCTCGCGCACGTCCTTGAGAGCGGCGCCGATCTCCGCTTCGCTCAGCCGGCGGCCGGGCTTCCCGGTCTCGGCGAGCGACTCCGGGATGTCGAGCATCCCGTGATCGGCGGAGAGGGCGACGACCCAGCGGTCCACGCCGACCTTCGCGTCGAGCGCCTCGAAGAGCTCTCCGAGCGCACGGTCGAGCCTCAGGAGATTGTCGAGATGCTCCTGGCTCCCCGGCCCGAACGAGTGACCGATGTCGTCCACCTGCGAGACGACGATGCCGAGGTAGTCGGTCGCGCCCCGCTGTCCGAGCCGGCGCGCGTCCACGGCCTCGGCCGCGAGCTTCAGCGTCGCTCCGTCGACGCCGGGAGTCGCCCCGAAGTAGCCGGCGAGCGCCGCGCGATCGGCCGGCGGATCCTTGGGATCGCGATGTCTGAAATTGTGCGGGAAGGCGACGTGGGTGCCGTCGTTCTCGTACGGCGCGTCGTCGCGACGGGCGAGGGCGCGCGCGGCGACGGGGGCGGTGTTCTCCCACGTGTCGGCGACGTCCATGAGCTTCGGGAGCCTGTCCGAGTTGAAGCGATCGACCCAGTCGGCGAGGTCGCTCCGGTAGTACGTCGACGTCACGTAGCGGCCGGTGTCGTGCGAGTACCAGTAGACGTCCCCCTTCGGGCGGCCGGCCTGGAGCAGCGACGAGAAGCGTCCGGTGCCGACCGCGACGAAGCGCGCAGCGGGGTCGGCGGCCACCCACTCCGCCAGCGTCGTGGCGAGGAACTTCCTGGGCGAGGCGCCGTCGCCGTTCGGATCGCCGACGATCTTCTCGGCGGGATCCCGCACGGCGTCGGTGAACCGCCACGCGGCGCCGTCCCGCTCGTAGAAAGCCGCGTCCACGATGCCGTGACGCGACGGGTTCATCCCCGTCGCCAGCGTCACGTGGCCGGGATGGGAGACGCTGACCGCGTGGTCCACCATCGCGTCCGTGAAATTCATCCCCTGTGACTTCAGCCTGCGGAATCCGCCGGTGTAGAAGGGGGCATACCGGTCGAAGACGTCGGCGCCGAGCCCGTCGACGGCGATGAGGACGACGAGCGCCGGGCGGCCGGGGGCTGGGGCCGCGTGGGACGGGATCGAGAGGCCGAGCAGCGCGAGCGAGAGAATCAGTCGTCGCATGCCGCTCCCATTACGCGCCGGCCGCGACGCGGTTTCAAGCGCCGCTCAGTCGCTCCGGAGCGCCAGCATCGGCTCGATCCCGGCGGCGCGGCGCGCGGGCTGCCAGCACGCGAGCGCTGCGGCGGCGACGAGGGCGAGGACGACGCCCGCGAACGTGATCGGATCGGTCGGGGCGACGTCGAACAGGAACCTCGCGATCAGCTTGGTCAGCGCGAGCGCCCCCGTGACGCCCGTGGCGAGACCGACGAGAACGGGCATGAGCCCCTGGCGAAGGACCATCCGGATCACCGTGGCGCGATCGGCGCCGAGGGCCATGCGGACGCCGATCTCCTGGGTGCGCTGGCTGACGGAGTACGAGACGACGCCGACGATGCCCGCGGTGGTGATGACGAGGGCGAGGAGGGCGAAGAGGCCGATCAGCGTCGCCGTGAGGCGGGGCGAGGCGAGGGTGTCGGACTTCAGCTGCTCGAGGGTGCTGACGCGGCCGACCGGCTGCTTCTCGTCGAGGCGGTGGATCATCCCCCGGATCGGGCCCGCGAGAGCCCAGGGGTCGCCGGCGGTCCGCACGAGGAGCGTCCCCCCGCGCGCCGCCTGCAGGAAGGGGATGTAGACCTGCTCGGTCGACTCCTTGTCGAGCGTGAACTGCTTCACGTTCCCGACGACGCCGACGATGGTCCGCCAGTCGTCGCCGCCGTTCAGGGAGATCCGGCGGCCGATCGGTTCCCCCCCCTGGATGTGGTGCCGCGCCATGACGTCGTTGACGAGGACCACTTTCGGGGCCGATTCATCGTCCGTGTCGATGAACGTCCGGCCCCGGAGAAGCGGAGTGCCGATGGTCTTGAAGAAGTCCCGGCTCACGACCTCGAAGTCGACCTGGGGCTTCGGCGCGTCCGGAGCGACGGCCTGACCCTCGACGACGAGGGCCACGTTGTACGGCTGCGACTCGTCGAGCGGCACCGACTGCGTGATCGCGACCGACATCACGCCGGGCCGGGCGGCCACCTCCTCGACGAGCGGCCGGAAGAAACCAAGCCGCGATTTCGTGTCCTTGTACTTGCTCCAGTTGAGGGGGACGTTGACGGCGAGCACGTTCCGGGGGTCGAAGCCCGGATCGACGCGCTCGAGGCGCATGAAGCTCCGGACCATCAGGCCCGCGCCGGTCAGGAGGATGAACGAGATGGCGACCTGCGAGACGATGAGGGCGTTGCGCGTGCCGAACGAAAGCCTCGCGCCGCCGCCGGCGCGACCGCCGCTGTTGATCGCCGTCGCGAGCGCGGGACGGCTCGCGAGCGCGGGGACCAGCCCGAAGAGGAGGCCCGTCACCGAGGATGGCGCTCTCCGTCAGGAGCTGGCGGATCAGGCGCGCGCGCCCGGCGCCGAGCGCCATCCGCAGCGACAGCTCCCGCTCGCGCCCCGACGCCCGGGCGAGCATGAGGTTCGCCACGTTGGCGCACACCAGGAGGAGCACGAAGGCGGTCGTCCCGAAGAGGATGAGGATCGTGGGCCGGGCCCTCTCGACCAGCTCCTCTTTCAGGTTCCCTGCCTTCGCCGACATGCCGTCCGACGCGGGATAATCCTTGGGGTAGGCCGCCGCAAGCTGCGAGGCGATCAGCGAGACATCGGATTGGGCCTCCTCGACCGTCGCTCCCGGCTTGAGGCGCCCGAAGACATTCAGCATCCGGGCCTGGCGGTTGTCGATTGTGTGTTGATTCGATCGGAACGGGCACGCGGAGCTGGGCATGTAGACATCGTTCTCGTTCGGATACTGCGGAAATGCAGGGAGGACGCCGATCACCGTGTGGGGCCTGTCGTTCATTTCGAAGGTCTGGCCGACGATCGCCGGGTCGCCGCCGAACGCCTTCTGGAAGTATTCGTGGCTGAGCACGAGCACCGGCTCCGCGCCGGCCGTGTCGTCCGAGTCGATGAAGGTGCGGCCGTGAAGGGGGCGCACCCCCAGCACCTCGAAGAAGTTGGCCGAGACGACGCCGGTCTGCACGCGCTGCGCCTCCCCGCGTCCGAACAGGTTGAAGCTCATCGAGTGGTACTCGACGACCTGATCGAGCGTGCGGCTCTGCGCCCGGTAATCGGCGATCTCCTTGGGGGAGAAGCCGACGTCCTCGGACTGGATTCCCTTCGCCGGCTGGCTGAGCACGACGATGTGATCTCCGTTCGCGTAGGGGAGCGAGCGGAGGAGGACGCCGTTGATGACGCTGAACATCGCCGTGTTCGCTCCGATGCCGAGGGCGAGCGTGAGCAGCACGACGGCGGCGAACCCCGGAGTCTTGCGGAGGTTGCGGAGTGCGAAGCGGACGTCCTGGAAGAGCGTGTCGAGGAAGCGCACGCCCCAGGAGTCCCGGACCTCCTCCTTCACCTGATCCACGCCGCCGAATCGCCTCAACGCCGCCTCCCGGGCCTCCTTCGGCCCCATGCCTCTCTTCTCGTTCTCGCTCATCTCCATCTCGAGGTGGAAGCGGATCTCGCGATCCAACTCCCCCTCGCGCTCACGGCGATGCGCGATCGATCGAAGCGCTCCCAGAATCCGGTTCCACATGGCGAATCCCCTACACAACGCTCAGGACGCGCCCGATCGCCTCGGCCATCCGGCGCCAGTTCTCCGTCTCCTCGACGAGGCGCCTCCGGCCGGACGCTGTGATCCTGTAGAACTTCGCCTGCCGGTTGGCGTCGGTGCTCCCCCACTCGGCGTCGATCCAGCCGGCCCCCTCGAGACGATGGAGCGCCGGGTAGAGCGAGCCCTGGTTCACGCGGAGGACGTCCCGGGAGACCTGCTGGATTCGCTGGGAGATCCCCCAGCCGTGCATCGGCTGGAGGGCCACCGTCCGCAGGATGAGGAGATCGAGCGTTCCCTGCAGCAGGTCCGGACGCGAGGCGGTGCTCATGGATTCGGCGCTCCCTGATCGAACGTGACGGTATCGAACCCCGGTCTGAGCGTGCGGCGCGCCGACGCGATCGGAAGGAGAGTCGGGTAGAACTGCACGAAGGTCTCCTCGACCGCGCCGTGCTCGCCGTGGCAGCCGTAGCAGGCCGCCGAGCGTGGCAGCGCCGGTGCGGGGGGAGGGGATCCCCCGGCGGCTTCGAACGCGAAGAAGGCCCACCCGCCCGGGAAGCGCGCGTCCTTCACGTGGGTTTCGACGTCCATCAGCTTCCGCTGAAATCTTCCCCCTTCGTTGATCGACCCGTGCGTCTGCGAGGCGCGGACCTCCAGGGCGAAGATCGTCCCGTCGGGCCAGCGCCCCAATCTCGAGAACTCTCGGTAGGCCTCGGGGTTCACGAAGACGTTGTCGAACGAGGGCTCATGGGACGGCGCCTCCCCCGGCTTCCGGTACGTCATGCCGAGCCCCGAGCTGAGGTAGATCCACTCGCGGTAGTTCGCGGGGAAGACGAGGGCGTTCGCGGAGGTGAACGTCGCGCCGGCGGAAGGGGGCCCGGCCCTGCCGCCCACCGGAAGAGCGAACGCGATCATCCCGGCCGCCGTCGCGAGGGCCAGAGCCATCCACCCCCGAAATCGCCCAACGTTCGCCATCGCGCCGATTCCCCATGCCGTCATGCCGGATCGACCCAGTTGTCGACGGTCGAGAGGAGCAAGGCACGTGCCCGGCGATCGAGGCCTCCCGAGGCGGGATCCCGCGCCGGACGGCGATTTGTGGTGTCCGATTCCGGGCAGGGCGTGTCCGGTCCCGGTCCGCGCGGCGACCCGGCCTTCGCGCTACTCTCGTCGCGTGAGCGAGCGGGCGCGCGTCCTCTATCTCGATCCCTACCACACCGCCTCCCACCGGGCGCTCGCCGAGGCCCTGCGCGATCGGTCGCGCCACGACGTCACGCTCCTGTCCCTTCCGCCGCGCAAGTGGAAATGGCGGATGCGCGGCGCCGCTCTCGCCTTCGAGCCCCAGGTCCGCGCCCTCGCGGGCCCCCCGGCCGGCGTGCTCGTCACGACCGATTTCCTGAACCTTCCCGAGTTCCTGGCTCTCACGCGCGATCATTTCCCGAGTCCCCTCGGCGCCATCGTCTTCTTCCACGAGAACCAGCTGACGTACCCGACGCCTTCCTCCGACCTGCGCGACATCCATTTCGGCCTCGCGAACCTCTACACGGCGCTCGCCGCCGACCGGGTCGTGTTCAACAGCGAGTTCCACCGCGACAGCTTCGTCGCCGGGGCCGAGGAGCTGGTGCGCCTCATGCCCGACTTCCGTCCCGAGCGCATCGCTCCCCGTCTTCTCGATCGCGCGTCGGTCCTCGGACTGCCGCTCGATCTCGCCGCGATGGACGCCGCGCGACGGCCGGAGAGGCAGCCGTGGATTCTCTGGAACCACCGCTGGGAGGAGGACCGCGCGCCCGGAGAGTTCTTCACGGCGATGGAGACGCTCGCCGCGCGCGCGCGCCGGGGCGAGGCCCCCGATTTCCGCCTGGTGGTCGTCGGGCAGACATACCGGACCAAGCCGGCGATCTTCGACGCCGCGCGCGGGAGGCTGGCGCAGCGGATCGAGCGGTGGGGGTTCGTCGAATCGCGGCGGGAGTACCTGGAGCTCGTCTCGCGCTGCGCGGTGGTGGTTTCGACGTCGCGGCACGAGTTCTTCGGCGTGAGCGTGATGGAGGCGATCCACCTCGGATGCCTGCCGATCCTCCCGCGCCGTCTCGCCTACCCCGCGCTGGCGGGGGGAGACGACCGCGTCCTCTACGACGACCCGGCGGAGATCCCCGATCGGGCGGCGGCTCTCCTGTCGATCGCCGTCGGCCCGCGCGAGGAGGCGGAGACGCGGCTCGCGCCCATGCGGGAGAGGATCCGCGCGCACGATCTGCCGGGCGTCGTCTCGACGTGGGATCGGTGGATCGCGGAGCTGGCGTCAACGGGCTCGATCAGCGCTTCCTGACGGGCCGCGAGCACTCGGGGAGGCGCGAGTACGCGTCGGTGAGCCCGGCGTTGGCGACGTGCAGGTGCCACGCCGCACCGCTCCTGTGGACCACGATGCCGTACGACGCGAGACCGCTTTCAGCCGCGAGACCGTCGGCCTTCGTCCAGACGGCCGCCAGATCCGGGATGTCGATCTTCGGCGTCGCTTCGAGCGCCGTCCGCTTCGAGAGGTCGAGCGGGAGGACGTGGATGTGGAGCTGGTTCTGCGTCCGGTGCTCCGGGGGATTGACGATCAACACCGCGTCCTGATCCCCGAGGCCGGCCGCCTCCGCGACGGCCCACGCGAACTTCCAGATCGACGCCGGGCGGTCGGGATCCTCGACCCCCGTGATCGCCCCCGTGGGGATCACGAGCCCGTGGATCACCTGGGGACAGGCGCACGCGGTGTTGTCGCGGATCGCGACGTAGTGCGCCGTTCCGGTCCAGAGCTCGGTCGTCGACTCGCAGGTCGAAGTCGCCGGGCAGTACCCCGAGCGCGGGTAGGGGCAGGCATCGCAGTACTCCGCGGCCGACGTGTCGAGGCACTTGCGGGTGATGAGGTAGAGGACGCAGTCGGGGTCCGACTCGCGGCCGGAGCATTTCCCGGAGCCGGCCCACGTCGACGTCGTCACCGTGACGAACAAGGAGGCGCCGAGGGCGGCGAGCCACGCGGCGGTCCGAACCGTTGAGCGTTCGCTGATTCCTTGCATGACGTGCTCCGGTTCACCCAGGAACCCTTCGCGGGCCACGAGATTCCGGTTGAAATATCGGCCTTTCGTGGCGCCGCCGCAAGCCGGCCGCGGTAAGAATGTGTCGCGTTCGGTGCGCGCCGGGGCGGGGAAGCCCCACGGGCGGGGTGGTAGACTCGCCCCGCTCGCTCCGCCATCAGCCCATCCGGAGGATTCCATGCCGACGCGCCCCGTCCTGTCCCTGTCGACTCGCGCAGCGGCCGCGGGTCTGGCCGCTTCACTTTCGCTCGCCCTCGCCCCCCCCGCAGCGGCCGAGACCCACCCCTTCTCCGTGCGCGACATGGTGGCGATGGAGCGCCTGGGCGACCCGAAGCCTTCGCCGGACGGAAGGTGGGCCGTCTACACGAAGAGAGTCTGGGACGAGGCCGCCAACAAGAACTCGACCAGTTTGTGGCTCGCCGCTCTCGACGGCTCATCGGTGCGGCACCTGACGAGCGCGCCGCACGTGACGGACTCCTCGCCGACATGGTCCCCGGACTCGCGCTCCATCGCCTTCACCTCGACGCGCGGCGGCTCTTCGCAGATCTGGTCGATCGCCATCGATGGCGGCGAGGCGACGCCGATCGCGGCGCTGCCGGTCGATGTCGACAATCTGGCCTGGTCACCCGACGGGAGCCGCATCGCCTTCACGGCCGACGTCTACCCCGACTGCCCCGATCTCGCCTGCACCGCGAAGCGCGACGACGAGAAGGCGGCGAGCCCCGTGAAGGCCCGGACCTTCACCCATTTGATGATCCGGCACTGGGACACATGGTTCGACGGCAAGCGCGGGCACATCTTCACGCTGCCGCTGAGACCCCTGATGCCTCCGGCGGCGGCCGGCGCGCCGGTCGATCTCCTCCAGGGCCTCGACTTCGACGCACCCACGAAGCCGTTCGGCGGAGCGGAGGAGTTCGCGTGGTCCCCCGACGGGAAGGAGATCGCGTTCACCTCGAACATGTCGTCGAATCCGGGGTGGAGCACCGACTCCAACATCTACACCGTGGCGGCGACGGGCGGCCCCCTCACGTGCGTGACGAAGGAGAACGCCGCCACCGACACTGCCCCGGCCTACGCCCCGGACGGATCGTCGATCGCGTACCTCGCCATGCAGCGCCCCGGTTACGAGGCCGACCGCCAGCGCGTCGTCCTCTACGACCGTCGTGACGGAAAGCGGCGCGTGCTCACCGAGGGGTGGGACCGCTCCGCGGGATCGCTCGCCTGGGCTCCGGGGGGGAAGGCTCTCCTCGTCACCGCCACCGACACCGCGCGGCAGCGCGTCTTCTCGATCGACCCGGCCACGTCGAAGATCACCACGATCGTGGCGGATCACTACAACTCGGGGGTCGCCCCGGTGATGGCCTCGGGCGGGCCCGGCGCCGGCCGCATCGTCTTCGCCCAGGATTCGCTGACGTCCCCGGCCGAGATCTTCACCGCCCGGCTCGACGGGACGGATCTCAGGCGTCTCACGCACGCCAACGACGACCGGCTCGCTTCGGCCCGCCTCTCCGCCGGCGAGGAGTTCTGGTTCGCCGGAGCGGGCGGCACGAAGGTGCACGGCTGGATCTTCCGGCCCGTCGACTTCAAGGAAGGCTCGAAGTACCCGCTCGCGTTCCTCATTCACGGCGGGCCGCAGGGATCGTGGGAGGACCACTTTCACTACCGGTGGAACCCCGAGGCGTACGCGGGCGCCGGCTACGCGACCGTGGCGATCGATCCGCGCGGCTCGACGGGGTACGGCCAGGCCTTCACCGACGGGATCAACGGCGACTGGGGGGGCAAGCCCTACGACGACCTGATGAAGGGGCTCGACCACGTCCTGGCGAGCTACGCGTGGGTGGACGGGACGCGCATGGGAGCGGCGGGGGCCTCCTACGGCGGCTACATGGTCAACTGGATCGCCGGCCACACGGACAGGTTCAAGTGCCTCGTGAGCCATGACGGCGCGATGGACGAGTACGCCTCGTACTATGCGACCGAGGAGCTGTGGTTCCCCGAGTGGGAGTACATGGGCACGCCGTACGAGCACCCGGAGCTCTACGAGAAATGGTCGCCGGACCGGTACGTCTCGAACTGGAAGACGCCGATGCTGGTCGTCCACAGCGCGAAGGACTACAGGCTCCCCGAGACCGAGGGTTTCTCCGCCTTCACCGCGCTGCAGCGGCGCGGGATCCCCTCGATGTTCCTCTACTTCCCCGACGAGAACCACTGGGTGCTGAAGGCGAAGAACAGCATCCTCTGGCACGAGACGGTGATCGGCTGGCTCGACAGGTGGCTGAAAGGCTGAGCCTGCGCGCGCTCAGATCTCCGCGTCGTGCAGCGCCGCGGAGGCCGTCTCCCAGCGGCGCATGAGATCGGGGAGCGCCGCCTCGAGCGCCTTCTGCTCCCGCCCGAGCCCCTCGGCCACCCCCTCGCTCCGATAGGTCGCCGGGTCCGAGAGAATCGACGCGATCTCCTTCAGCCGCTTCTCGTGCGAGGCGATCGACTCCTCGATCGACGCCACGTCCCGGCGGAGGGTGCGGAGCGCACGGTTGCGCTCGTTGCGCGACTCGGCGGTGACGCGGCGCTCGTCGCGGCGCCGGCCCGGCGCCGCGCCCGCGCCCCCCGCCCCCGACGCCTCGCGGGCCCGATCCGCGCGCGCCGACGCCTCGGCGGCGTAGACGTCGTAGTCCCCTTCGACGGTCCACACCCTGCCGGCGTCGAAGGCGGCCACGCGGCTGGCCACGCGGTTGATGAAGTAGCGATCGTGCGACACGAAGAGAACCGTCCCCTCGTAGTCGTTGATCGCCTCCTCGAGCGCCTCGCGGGAGGCGAAGTCGAGGTGGTTCGTCGGCTCGTCGAGGACCAGGAGATGGCCGGGGTCGAGCGTGAGGCGCGCGAGCGCGAGGCGGCTCTTCTCCCCCCCCGACAGCGATTCCACCTTCTTGAAGACGTCGTCGCCCGAGAACTGGAAGATGCCGAGGAGCGAGCGCAGATCCCCCGTCTTGCGCGAGGGGGCCGTCTCCTGGAGCTCCTCGAGCACCGTGCGGCCGGGGGTCAGCGTCTCGACGACGTGCTGCGCGAAGAACCGGGTGACGACGCCGTCGCCGAGGCGGATCTCGCCGTCGTCGGCCAGACCCATCCCCGCGATGATCTTCAAGAGCGTCGACTTCCCGCATCCGTTCGGCCCGACGACCGCGACGCGATCCCCGCGCTCGAGCACGAGGCCGACGCCGTCGAGAACGCGGCGCGGCCCGTACGACTTGACGACGTTCTCGGCGCGGAGGACGAACCTCGGCGCCGGCGTGAGACGGGGGAAGCGGAACCCCCACGTGATTTCGTCGGCCGGGACCTCCGTGCGCTCGGCCTTCTCCAGCATCTTGATCCGCGACTGGGCCTGGCGCGCCTTCGTCGCCTTGTACCGGAAGCGATCGATGAACCGCCGCACCTCGGCCTCGCGCTTCTTCTCCCTCCCGGCCGCCGCCTCGGCGCGATCGCGCTGCGCCTCCTTCTCGGCGCGGTAGGCGTCGTACCCGCCGCGGTACGTGCGGATCTTCCCGCGCTCCAGCTCGGCGATCGACTCGACGACGCGGTTGAGGAAGAGGCGGTCGTGCGAGACGACGACCACGGCCGACGTGAGACGCGAGAGGTACGACTCGAGCCACGCGACGCCGTCGAGGTCCAGGTGGTTCGTCGGCTCGTCGAGGAGGAGGTAATCGGGGCGCCTCAGGAGGAGCGAGCCGAGGAGCGCTCGCATCCGGTACCCCCCCGAGAACTCGGCGAGCGGGCGCGCGGCGTCGGCCGGATCGAAGCCGAGGCCGGTGAGGATGATCTTCGCCTCGGCCTCGAGGTTGAAGCCGCCGAGGGCCTCGAACCGATGCTGGACGTCGCCGAGCCGCGCGGTGAGCGCGTCGAGATCGCCCCCGTCCTCCGCCATCCGCTCGTGGAGGCGCACCATCTCCGCCTCCATCGCCGCGATCTCGGTGAACGGGGAGAGGATGGCCTCGAGCAGCGTCCCCTCCTCGCGCGGTGGCGCGGCGAGGCCGCGCGTCCCTTCCTGCGGGAGGTAGGCGATGGTGGAGCCGCCCGGGCGATCGACGCGCCCCGCGTCGGGCTCCTCGAGCCCCGCGAGGATGCGCACGAGCGTCGTCTTGCCGGCTCCGTTGGCGCCGACCAGCCCCCATCGCGATCGCGGGGGGAGCCCCAGGTCCACGCCTTCGAAGACGTCGAACGCGCCGTAGGCCTTCGTCAGGCCGCTCGCCCTCAGCATCGGAGATCCGAAGCCCGCGCGCCCTGGCTGCCTTCGATCAGCGTCCCGACTTCGCGCCGGCCTTCGCCGGAGCCGCGGCGCCCTGGCGCACCGCCTCGACGTTCAGATCGATCTCGACGCTCTCGCCGACGAGGAGGCCGCCGCTGTCGAGGACCTTGTTCCACGTCATCCCGAAGTCCTTCCGGTTGATGACCCCCTTCGCCTCGAAGGCCGCCCGGTAGCCCCCCCAGGGATCCGCGGCGAAGCCGAGGATCTCGACGTCGAGCTCGACCGGCCTCGTCACGCCGTGGAGCGTGAGGTTCCCCTTCACGGCGGCGTGCGTCGCTCCGGTCGGCACGACGGAGGTGCTCTCGAACGCCATCTTCGGAAACTTCTCGACGTCGAAGAACTCGGCGGACCGGACCGACTCGTCGCGGCCGGAGTTGTCGGTGTTGATCGACGCCGGGTCGATCTCCACGGCGATCTTCGCGGTGGCGAGATCCTTCGGATCGACGGCGATCGTCCCGGAGTACTTCATGAAGCGGCCCGGCACCTTCGAGAGCATGTGCTGGACCTTGAAGCCGACGCTCGAGTGCCCGGGGTCGATCCTGTAGTTCTCGACGTCGGCGACGGCGGATCCGGAGGCGAGGACGAGGGAGAGGACGAGCGCGGAGGCGTGAGTTCTCATGGGGACCGATCCTAGCAGGCGCGGAAGAAGCGTGCCTGCCGGGTGTGGCGCTTCAGCGGGCCGGGACGCTCTCGCGGCACCCGTCGAGGACGGGCGTCGTCCGGGCGACCGCTTCCTCGAGAGCGGCGAGAGCCCGCGACGCCTCGGCCATCCGGTCCTCGCGCGCGATCAGCTCGAGATCCGCCGCCGCCTGGCGGATGGCGTGCGCGGCGATCTGGCTCGCGGATCCCTTGAGCCCGTGCGCCGACTTCCGGAGCCCGTCGCGATCGAGCGACGTGGCCGACTCGCGGATCTCGGCGAGCCGCGCGGGGCACTCCTGGAGAAAGATGCCGATCAGCTCGACGAGGAGATCCCGTTCCCCTTCGAGCTGACGGAGCGCGTCCTCGGGGCAAAAGGCCGGCACGAGCGGTGCGGCCGCGGGGGCCTCGCGCTCCGGAAGCCATCGGTTCAGCGAGGCGAACAGATCGTCGGGGACCACGGGCTTGGTCAGGTAGTCGTCCATCCCGGCTGCGAGGCAGCGCTCCCTGTCCCCGGGAAGCGCGTTGGCGGTCAGCGCGATGATTGGGATCCGCTCCACGCGCGGCACTCCGTCCTCCGCTGTCTCCACGGCAGGCTCGATCTCCCCCAGCAGGATCTGCCTCTCCCGCTCGCGGATCGCACCGGTCGCCTCGAAGCCGTCCATCTGCGGCATCTGGCAGTCCATGAGGACGACGTCGTACGTGGACTTCTGAATCGCTTCGACGGCCAGCGCGCCGTTCGCGGCGACGTCGCAGAGACACCCCGCCTTCTCGAGCAGCCGGACCATGACCTTCTGGTTCACGAGGTTGTCCTCGGCGAGGAGGATGCGGCGGCCGGCCGCGCGGGTGCGCCCCTCGGCGACCATGGCCGGGGTGACGCGGGCGGCCGAAGGGGATTGCGAGGACCCGACGCTGCGATCTTTCACGAGCTGCCTCCAGAGTTGCGACGGCTTCACCGGGCGCGTGATCCAGCCGTCGAGACCGGACTTCACGAGCGCGTCGGCCGCCCCGGCGCGCGACCAGGGGAATATCGCGACGACGCGCGCCGTCGCGTGAACCGGATCGGAGCGAAGCGCCCCCATCATGGCGGAGGCGTCCATCGCGGGGGGATCGTCCTCGACGAGAACGTCCTGGAACGGAGCGCCCGACGCGCGAGCGGCCGTGAGGGCCGCGGCGAGCGAGGCGCCGTCGCCGGCCCCCTCCGCCGCGCATCCCCACGCCGTGAGCTGGGCGACGATCGTCCCGCGCGCTCCCTCGGCGGCGCAGGCGACGAGCACCTTCCGCCCCTGGAGCGACGGGGACTCGGGCCGCCCGGCGGCCGCACCCTCCGCGATGTCGAGCCCCGCGGTGAACCAGAAGGTGGAGCCCTCCCCCTCCTCGCTCTCGACGCCGACGTCGCCGCTCATGAGGCCGGTGAGCTGCTTCGCGATCGCGAGGCCGAGCCCGGTCCCGCCGAACCGCCGCGTCGTCGACGCGTCGACCTGGGTGAACGATCGGAAGAGGAGCGGGAGCCGCTCGCGCGGGATCCCGAGGCCGGTGTCCTCGACCTCGCACCGGATGACGACGTGCCGTTCCGTCCGCGACTGGAGGACCATCCTCATCGAGATGCCGCCCGAGTGCGTGAATTTCACGGCGTTGCCGACGTAGTTCCTGAGGATCTGCCGCAGCCGGCCGGGATCGCCGAGCACCGTCGAGGGGATCATGGGATCGACGAAGCATCCGAGGTGGAGCCCCTTCGCCTCCGCCGCCTGGGCGAAGAGGTCGGCCACCTCCTCGACCGCCTCGCGCAGGTCCACGTCGATGCGCTCGAGCGTCATGCGCCCCGCCTCGATCTTCGAGAAGTCGAGGATGTCGTTGATGAGGGTGAGGAGCGCGTCCCCCGACTGGCGGATCACCTCGGCGTACTCGCGCTGCTCGCCGGTCAGCTCGGTGCCGAGGAGGAGCCCGGTCATGCCGATGACGCCGTTCATCGGCGTGCGGATCTCATGGCTCATCGTCGCGAGAAACGAGCTCTTGGCCCGCGTCGCCTCCAGGGCGACGTCGCGCGCCTCGGCCAGCTCCGCCGCCTGGCGCGTGAGCTGGGCCGCCTGCGCCTCGAACCGGTCACGATGGTCGGCGATCTCGTCGACGTACCGGCGCAGCGCGTCCTCGGCCTCGCGCGCCTCCGTCACGTCCTTGAGGGTGCCTGAGGCGCCGCAGACGGCGCCGGCGTCGTCGAGGATCGGACGGGCGGCCAGCTCGAGCCACCGGAATCCCCCGGTGCCCGAGAAGAATCGATACGCGCGCCGCCACCCCGCGGCCTGCCAGTCGGCGAGAGAGCGCCCGAGGCCGGGGGCGCCGCGCTCGTCGGGGTGGATGAACTCGCGGAAATTCCGTCCGAGGCTCTCCTCGATCTCGAACCCCGTCATCTCCTTCCACGCGGGGTTGAGAAACGTCCAGGCCCCCTGCCCGTCGACCCGGAACATGATGTCCGGCGCGCTCTCGACGAGCGTGCGGTAGAAGTCGGCACACCGGTCGGGGGATTCGGCGCCTCCCGGGGACGACGGGCTTACGTTGGACATGAACCTCACTGGTGGCGAGGGGCCGATGCATGCGGACCGCGTCGCGGGGGCGCACGCCACCCCCGCCGTGCAGCCCGGTGGCCGTTCAGCGGGTGAATCGGATCCCTCAGGCGGGAACTTGAGCCGATGGACGATTTTCGTTGACTTGAGCCGCAACCCCGGTAGGCTTACGCCACACTGTCAACCGCCCGACGCCTGGAGGGCGTGGGCGAAACCTCTGGAGGGAGACACATGAAGAAGCGAAACGCCTGGATTCTGGCTCTCGTCGCGGCTGGTTTCGTCGCGATCGCCGCCATGGCCGCGATGGTCACACCCGCCGCTGCCGTGGACAACCCTTGCGACCCGACGCCGGGCGTCCTCAAGGCGTGCAAGGACGCGCACGGCAGGTTCAGCGGGTCGTGCTGCTGCTGCATCACGCACTGACGCGATCCGGAAAGACCCGATAGCTCGGACTCCACCCGCGATCACGGTGCGCCTCACCCCGCCGCGATCGCGGGGTCGCCCCTTCCAGGCGAGGTCGTCACGAAACGGCGGTACCCCGGGCCTCCTCGAGACGCAGAGCCCGCCTGATCACGTCGGCAGGCACAGCGCTCAGGAAGTCCCGGTGACGCGCCCGCGCCATCAGGAGGAACGCGCGCCGGGCGCGCGCCGCGGCGGCGGCAAGCTGCGGGCGGCCGGCCTTCGTCGCCGACGCCTCCTGCGATTCGAGCCAGACCCCCAGGACGTGCGCGTCGTGAACGAGGCCGAGCTGATCCTGGAGGGCCTTGAGCTCCTTCGGCGACTCGGCGGGATCATCGCCGATCGACGCGCCGACCTCCGTGAGATACCTCATGAGGCGGATCCGCCGACGGAGCCGATGGAGATCGACCGGCTCGAACCGGGCGCCCAGGGACTGAATCTCCTGAATGACCTCCGGCCCCTCCCGCTCCCGATCGATCCCGAGGCGCTCGCGGACGACGACGAGCGGCGCCCCCCCGCGAATGAGGACCTCGCGCAGGTCGCGGCGGAGCGCCGCGATGTCGAGATCGAGGAGGCTCCCGCCGATCCGGACCCGGCTTCGGGCCCGCGCGGCTTTCAGCCGCTTCAGCAGCAACGCCTCGTCGGGACGGCGGGGAGCTTTCGACAGCCGGCGCTCGAAGAGCGCCACCGAGACGTCGAGGTCGCGGCTGCGCCCGGCGGCGCGCACGATCTCCTTCAGCGTCCGGATGGCCCGCCGCACTCTTCGCCCTTCAGGCTTCGGCGCCATCAAGGGCAGCGCCGCGCGCAGCCGGCGTCCCGAGACGCGGATCTCGTGGATGGGCTCCTCGTCCCCGGCGAGCGCCCGCGGGAGGTTCCGGTAGAGAACCTGCACGCGCGCCTCGAGGAGAGGCCTGATCCGGTCGCCGAAGGGGATGGCGGGTCGGGACACGGGGGACTCCGTCGATGTGAAGGGTCGAGTTGCGGGAACGCTACCACGAACGGAGCGGGGGGCTCAAGCCGGAGGCGCGCCCCGGCTTGCCGCGCCCCGCGGCCGCCTGTACTCTCCCGATGGGGATCCGTCCGCGTGAGGGCACGGCCGCCCCGGAGCGCCGCGCAGGAATGAAAATCGCCGCCATCGATCTCGGGAGCAACTCCTTCCATCTCATCGTCGCCGAGACGCGGGCGACCGGTGCGTTCCACGTCGTCGCCGGCGAGAAAGACATGGTCCGGCTCGGCGCGCGCACCCTCTCGCGCGGCCAGCTTCCCGCGGCGGCGATGCGGCGGGGGCTCGACGTCCTCCGCGCGTACAAGCGGCTCACCGTGACGCACGGGGTCGACAAGGTGATCGCGGTCGCGACGTCGGCGATCCGCGAGGCGGGAAACGGCGAGGATTACCTCGACAGGATCGGCCGGGAGACGGGACTCTGGCCCCGCGCGATCTCCGGCGAGCAGGAGGCGCGGCTGATCTACCTCTCCGCGCTCCACAGCATCCACCTCGAGGGGAAGAAGACCCTCCTCCTCGACATCGGCGGCGGCAGCGTGGAGCTGGCGCTCGGCTCTCTGACGCGCCCCGACATGGTCTTCTCGGAGAAGCTCGGCGTGCTGCGCCTCGGCGAGACGTACGTCACGACCGATCCTCTCTCGCCCCGCGACGAGCGGCGCATCGAGAAGCACGTCGAGGACGCGATCGCACCCCACGTCGCGAAGATCCGCCAGGCGGGTTTCGAATGCGTCGTCGGCACCTCGGGGACCATCCTCTCCCTCGGACAGCTCGCCCACGAGCACGAGGGAGGGGCGCGCACCGAGACGCTGCACCACCTGAGCGTGAGGGCGGACAGCGTGCACGCCGTGCGGCGGCGTCTCGTCGCGCTCGGCCTCAAGGAGCGGCTCAGGCTCCGGGGCCTCGATCCCGAAAGGGCGGACATCATCGTGCCGGGCGTCATCCTGCTCGACACCATCCTGAGGGCGGTGGGCGCCCGCGAGATCACGCTCTGCGAGTGGGGTCTTCGCGAGGGGGTGGTGCTCAACTACGTGACCCGGCATCCGAAGACGCTCGCGCGCGCCGAAGAGTACCCGGACGTCCGCCGCCGCAGCGTCGTCGAGCTCGCGGAGCGCTGCCTCTACGACGAGGCCCACTCGCGCCACGTCGCGGGGCTGGCCCTTTCGATCTTCGACGGGACGAAGAAGCGGCATCGCCTCGCCGAGCGCGAGCGGTCGATCCTCGAGTACGCCGCGCTCCTGCACGACGTCGGGCATCACATCTCGCACATCCGCCATCACCGCCACTCGTACTACCTGATCAAGAACGGCGATCTCCGCGGCTTCACCCCCGAGGAGATCGAGATCCTCGCGAACGTCGCCCGCTACCACCGCCGCGGGACCCCCCGGCGAAAGCACGTGGGCTTCGGATCGCTTCCCGCGCCGTCGCGGCGCATCGTCCGGATCCTCGCGGGCTTCCTGAAGCTCGCCGACGCCCTCGACCGGAGCCACCGCCAGACCGTGCGCTCCGTCACCGTGAAGCCGCGAAGGGGCGCGGTCCTGGTCGTCTGCCTGGCCACGGGGGACGTCGAGCTCGAGATGTGGGGGGCGCGGCGGCGCCTCGATCTGATCGCCGAGACGCTGGGCGTCCCGGTCAGGCTCGAGGACGCGAGAGCCCCCGCCGAGGCGGGCAACGTCCGGCGGTTCGCGCGCCGGGAGACCCGTCATGGGTGACGGGACCCCCCGGGTCGTCGCGGTGATCGACATGGGGGCGAGCTCGATCCGCCTCCTCGTCGCGGAGCTGGACCCCGGCGGGGCGATTCGAATCCTCGAGGACGCCTCGCGCGGCGTCCTGCTCGGGAAGGACACCTTCACCCACGGACGGATCGGCGCCGCCACGATCGAGGCGACGCTCAAGGCTCTCGACGGCTTCAAGCGGATCATGGACGGCTACGGCGTCACGTCGAGCCGCGCCGTCGGCACGAGCGCCGTCCGCGAGGCGAGCAACTGCGACTCGTTCCTCGATCGCGTGCGGCTCCGCACCGGGATCGACGTCGAGGTGATCAACGGGTCGGAGGAGATCCGCCTCACGTACATGGGAGTGCGCGAGGGGCTCAAGGGGCACGAGTCGCTGACCTCGGGGAACGCGCTCCTCGTCGCCGTCGGCGGCGGAAGCGCCGACATCTCCTTCCTCCGGAAGGGGGAGCCGATCCGCTCCGGAACGTACGCGCTCGGATCGATCCGCATGCGCCAGAGCGTCGCCGCGTGGCACGGAAGCCACGACCGGCGGACGCGCCTGCTGCGCCGCCACATCCACAACGTCGTCGACGACATCCGCCAGGAGATGCCGCTCGGCGAGGCGACGCATTTCATCGCCCTCGGCTCCGACGTCCGCTTCGCGGCCGCGCGCATCCTCGACGACCCCGGCACGGATCTCAAGATCCGATCCGTGGGACGCGAGGCCTTCCTCGCCTTCGCGGACCGCGCCATCGAGGAGGACGTCGAGAAGCTCGTCGAGAGCTACCACCTCTCCCTGGCCGACGCGGAGACGTTCGTGCCGGCCCTGCTGGCCTACCGGGAGATCCTCGCCGAGACGGCGGCGCAGAGCGTGACCGTCCCCGAGGCGTCGCTGCGGTACGGGCTTCTCCTCGACGTCGTCCGCGCCGAGGAGGGGCACGCCTTCGAGGAGCTTCGCCGGCAGGTCCTGGCGTCGGCGGCGGCGCTCGGCGAGAAGTACCACTACGACGCGCCGCACGCGCGCAACGTCGCGCACCTGGCGACGCGGCTCTTCGACGATCTCGCCGGCGAGCACGGCCTGTCCTCGCGCGACCGCCTCCTGATCGAGGTCGCCGGGCTGCTCCACGACATCGGGATCTTCGTCGGGCTCCGCGGCCACCACAAGCACGGCCAGTACATCCTCATGGCCTCGGAGATCTTCGGCCTGTCGCGCGACGACCTCGAGGTGGTCAGCAACGTCGCCCGATATCACCGGAGAGCTCTGCCGCAAAGAAGCCACCTCCCCTACATGGCGCTCGACCGCGGCACCCGGGTCACCGTGAACAAGCTCGCCGCCATCCTGAGGCTCGCCAATGCCCTCGATGCCGACCATCTGCAGAAAGTCCGGGACGTCCGTGCGATCATGGAGCACGATTCCTGTGTCATCGAAGTCGAAGGAGCGGGCGACCTGACGATGGAGCGACTGGCGTGCCAGTCGCGCGCCGATCTCTTCGTCGAGGTGTTCGGGCGGAAGCTCGCGTTCCGGGAGGCGTGGGTGCAGGCATGACGCCGACGGCGAAATCGAGAAAGAGGCACCCCGAGCTCTTCCTGAACCGCGAGCTGTCGTGGCTCGAGTTCAACTCCCGCGTCCTCGACGAGGCGCGCGACGCCGCGACCCCCCTCCTCGAGCGCCTGAAGTTCGCCGCGATCGTCGCGAGCAATCTCGACGAGTTCTTCATGGTGCGCGTCGCCCGGCTGAAGCAGGCGGTGGCCGACGAAGACACCGGCCCCGACGTCGCGGGACTCACGCCGGGACAGCAGCTCCTCCTGATCGCGGAGCAGTCGCACGCGATCGTCGACGCGCTCTACAAGAACCTGATGGAGGAGATCCTCCCGGCGCTCGCCCAGCGCGGGATCCGCCTCCTCGCCTTCGGGCAGCTCGAACCGCCCCAGAAGGAATTCGTGTCGCGCTGGTTCAGGGACGAGGTCCTGCCGGTCCTCACCCCCCTCGCCATCGACGCCTCGCGCCCCTTCCCGATGCTCGCGAACCTGTCGCTGAACCTCGCGCTGCTCCTCGCGCCGGCCGAGGGGGAGGAGCTCCCGAGGCTCGCCGTGGTTCAGGTTCCCTCGCGTCTCCCGAGGATGATCCGCCTCGCGGGCGGTGACGGGAACTCGTACGCGTGGATCGAGGAGATCATCTGCTCCGAGCTCCCGAGCCTCTTCCCCGGGCAGGCGATCCTCGAGTGGACCGCCTTCCGCGTCGCGCGCGACTCCGAGCTGGATCTCGACGACGAGGGCGGGCGCGACTACGTGAAGGCGATCGAAGAGGAGCTCCGCAAGAGGCGGCAGAGCCGCGTCGTGCGCCTCGAGGTCGAGTCGAAGGCCGGCGAGGTGTTGCTGGCGAGGCTCTCGGCGAGCTTCGGCGTCGAGCCCGCCGACGTCTACCGCGTGGCGGGCCCGCTCGACGTGAGAGGCCTCCTCCCCCTCGTCGATCTGCCCGCCCTCGAGGATCTGCGCGACGCGCCGCTCAAGCCCCTCCCCATCACCGAGGTCCAGGACCGCGATGACCTCTTCGCCGTCCTCGACGAGCGGGACATCGTCCTCCACCACCCGTACGAGTCGTTCGATCCGGTCGTCGCCTTCGTCTCGCGCGCAGCCGACGACCCCGACGTCCTCGCGATCAAGCAGACCCTCTACCGCACCAGCGGCGACTCGCCGGTCGTGCGCGCGCTCGCGCGCGCGGCGGAGCGCGGGAAGCAGGTGACGGTCCTGGTCGAGCTGATGGCCCGCTTCGACGAGCAGTCGAACATCCGCTGGGCGCGGAGCCTCGAGGAGGCGGGCGCGCACGTCATCTTCGGCATCCGCGGCTACAAGACGCACAGCAAAATCTGCCTCGTGGTGCGGCGCGGCCGGCAGGGGATCCGGCGCTACGTCCACCTCGGCACCGGGAACTACAACGACCGGACGGCGCGCCTCTACACCGACTTCGGCCTCATGACCGCCGACCGCGACATCGGCGAGGACGCCTCGGCCTTCTTCAACGCGCTCACCGGCTACTCCGACCCGCCGCGCATGAAGAAGCTCGCGATGGCGCCGACGAACCTCCGCGATCGGTTCCTCGATCTCATCCGCCGCGAGCAGCGGCGCGCCGAGTCGGGGCAGGCGGCGGAGATCCGCGCGAAGATGAACGCGCTCGTGGACGAGGACATCATCCGCGCCCTCTACGACGCGTCGAAGGCCGGCGTGCGCGTGCGGCTGAACGTGCGCGGGATCTGCTGTCTCCGCCCCGGCATGAAGGGGACGAGCGACTTGATCGACGTCGTGTCGGTCGTCGATCGCTTCCTCGAGCACGCGCGCGTCTTCTACTTCAGGAACGGCGGCGACGAGGAGATCTACCTCTCGAGCGCCGACTGGATGCCGCGGAACATGGACCGGCGCATCGAGCTGCTCTTCCCGGTCGATTCGGCGGAAGGGCGGGAAAAGGTCCTCGCGGCGCTCGACGCGATGTTCCAGGACAACGTGAAGGCGCGCTGGCTCCAGGCCGACGGCGTCTACAAGCGGCGCCGCGCCGGGAAGGGGGACGAGCCCTTCAGGGCGCAGATCCACATCTACCGGGAGGCGCAGAAGGCGCGAGACCGGGCGAAGTCGGCGTCAGGGCTGACGCTCGAGCCGTTGACGGCTCCCGAGGTGAAGGCTTGAAGGCTCTCAGGTGGCGGGGTCGACGGGATTTGAACCCGCGATCTCCGGCTTGACAGGCCGGCGTGATAACCCCTTCACTACAACCCCGCGCCCGAGACGTGCCAAGGAAGGCGGTATCCTAGCACAGCCCCTTTCGGGTGCCAATTTCCGACGAGGACGCTTCTGCCGTGACGCGCCGGATCCCTACCTTATTACTATGCAGCGCCGCCGCCCTCCTCTGGGCGGCCGCCTTCGCCCTGCCGGAGACGACCGACGTGAGCGCTCCGCACGATCCCAACCACCACTCGGACGACAACGACGACGCCACGATGCACCACCGCTTCGAGAACGCGGCGGAGTGGGTCGCGCGCTTCGATGACCCGGCCCGAGCGGCGTGGCAGAAGCCCGACGACGTCGTGAGGGCGCTGGGCCTCGCATCCGGCGGCGCCGTCGCGGACATCGGGGCGGGGACCGGGTACTTCAATCGGTTTCTTTCCGCGGCTGTCGGCGCCTCGGGTCGCGTTTACGCGATCGACGTCGAGCCTTCGATGGTCTCGCACATGAAGGAGCGCGCCGTGACGGAAAAGACGCCGAACGTCGTCGCGATTCTCGCGGAGCCATCGAATCCGGAGATCTCGGCCGGCGGCGTCGACGCCATTCTCGTCTGCGACACGTACCACCACATCGACAACCGGCTCGACTATTTCCAGCGCCTGAAGAAGTCGGTGCGCCCGGGCGGCCGCCTCGCTATCGTCGACTTCAAGCCCGGCGATCTCCCCGTCGGCCCGCCGGCCGAGCACAAGCTCGCGCCGGAGTTCGTGATCGCGGAGCTGACGAAGATCGGGTGGCGCCTCGCGAAGCAGCCGGACTTCCTGCCGTACCAGTACTTCCTGATCTTCACGGCGGAGTGACCCGGCGGCGCCTTGGTGGGCGGTGCTGGATTTGAACCAGCGACCCTCTGCGTGTAAGGCAGATGCTCTCCCGCTGAGCTAACCGCCCACGGCGCGGGCCGAACAACGCGGGATTCTATCCCCGTTTGGTGTAGCTTTTCGTCCGCCATGCCCCTCACCCCCGGACAACGGTTCGGGGAGTACCCGCGCCCCGCGTTCATTGCCGCCTCTGTGACCAAGCGGTATATTCCCGGGCATCAACCAAGAGAACGGAGGCGACCGATGGTCCGCAAAGTGACCTTCTATCTGAAGGGCACGATCCGACCGGAGGGGAACTGGTACGTCGCCGAGTGCATCGGTCTTCCTGTCGTGACACAGGGCAAGACGGACGGCGAAGCGATGGCGAACCTGCTGGAAGCCGCCCAGCTCTTCGTCGAGGATTGTCTTGCCCGCGGTACGCTCGAGCGCGTGCTCCTGAAATACCACTGGAAGCCCAGGTTGAACCCTCCCCGCGAGGTCCCCCGTGGCGAGTTTGCGTTTCCAGTTCCGCTCCCGCTGATCGTCAAGCGACACCTTGACGAATGCCGAATGTAGCGCCGCAATCGCGCGACAAGGTCGTGCGCGCGCTCACGCGAGCCTACGGTTGCAGGCTGGCGAGAGAAGGCGGTCGCCACAGTATTTACGTCAACGCGGGAATTCCCGAACCGATCGTGCTTCCGCGTCATCGCGAAATCACCGCGGGAGTCATCCGAAGCATTTGCAAGATTCTCGACGTGTCGGTCGAAGAGTTCCTGGAGACGCTGAGGCACTGCTGATCTGCCGCACCTTTTGATGTACGTTTCGTCCGCCATGCCCCTCACCCCCGGACAGCGCCTCGGTCCGTACGAGATCCTCGCCCCGCTCGGCGCGGGCGGCATGGGCGAGGTCTACCGCGCGCGCGACACGCGGCTCGATCGCGACGTCGCGGTGAAAGTTCTCCCCGCGCACCTCTCGGCGCACCCCGAGATCCGCGCGCGCTTCGAGCGCGAGGCGAAGGCGGTCTCGAGCCTCAACCATCCGCACATATGCACGCTCCACGACGTCGGCCGCCAGGAGGGCGTGGACTACATCGTCATGGAATGCCTCGAGGGGGAGACGCTCGCCGCGCGGCTCGAGCGCGGCCCGCTCCCCACCGAGGAGCTCCTGCGCGTCGCGATCCAGATCGCCGACGCGCTCGACAAGGCGCACCGGCATGGCGT
>JACPZX010000075.1 GCA_016195325.1 Acidobacteriota bacterium | reverse complement strand
TGCACCCTCGCCTGGCGAGAGGTGATCCGCTTCGTGAGGCAGCGCAGCCGCCTGACGGGGGCGCTCCTCCAGCCGCTCCTCTTCTGGGCTCTCCTCGGAGGCGGCTTCCGGGCGTCGTTCCGTGTCCCCGGCGGCGCGGAGGGGATGACGTACACCGAGTACTTCTACCCGGGGATCCTCTCTCTCGTCCTCCTCTTCACCGCGATCTTCTCGACGATCAGCGCGGTGGAGGACCGGCAGTCGGGGTTCCTCCAGGGTGTGCTCGTCGCGCCGATCCCCCGCTGGGCGATCGTGATGGGGCAGGCGCTCGGCTGCACGATTCTCGCCGTGGCGCAGGGGGTCATCCTGCTCGCCCTCGCGCCTCTCGCCGGGATCCCCCTGACGGTGGAGTCGGCGCTCGCCACCACCGCCGCGATGATCCTCGTCGCCTTCTGCGTCACGGGGCTGGGGCTGATCCTCGCGTGGCGCCTCGACTCGACGCAGGGGTTCCACGCGATCATGAACTTGATCCTGATGCCCCTGTGGCTCCTCTCCGGAGCCTTCTTCCCAGCCGAGGGGCTCCCCTTCTGGCTCGCGATCCTGGTGAAGGTGAACCCTCTCACCTACGGGATGGCCGCGCTGAGGCGGTGCCTCTACATGGCGCGGCCGGATCTCGTCGCGACGCTTCCGCCCCTGGGCCTCTCGATCGCGGCGACGGCGATCTTCTCGGCCTTGGGCTTCGCCGCCGCCGTCCACGCCGCGACGCGGAAGGGGCGGGGGTAGGAGCGCCCGCGTCCAGTGGGAGGCGAACGCCTACCTCGGGGGGAACCAAGTTCCGAGACGGGCTCGGAGACGATGGAATGATTCGTCTCGACATCGATTGACGCTCACCTTGCGGGCGATTCTCTCGTAGACTGCCGAAGACCGAGGCACTTTGGTCTCGAAGAGC
Source organism: Acidobacteriota bacterium (assembly GCA_016195325.1). Classification (NCBI taxonomy): domain Bacteria; kingdom Pseudomonadati; phylum Acidobacteriota; species Acidobacteriota bacterium. Next base: position 81,789 of record JACPZX010000075.1, on the reverse strand, counting down.
GCTTGCTCCACCGCCCGCTTTGGATCGGGAGGCTTGACAACTTCTTCTGGCCACAAACCCTTTTCCCGAAGCCACACTCTGACTCCCGGTCGCCGGCCGCCCCAACCAAGTGCGGTACCCACGTGAGGAGAATCGCTCCACACCCACACTTCGAGTTCGGGGGCAATGACGACCACGTCAGCCCAAGCCTCCTGCCCTGCCCCTCGGAGACGTTCGCGGACTGCAGTCTCCAGGACACTCGCGTCCTGGCTTGGCGCGCCTTCCCAGGCCTGATCAAAGAGGACCAAGGCGTTGAGGTACGCACTGCGAAGCGGCCGCAAGAACTCGTGCCCCCGCTGAAAGCATCCCGGGTCCCGCTGCGGGTGAACAAACACGTCGAACGTAACAGTCCGCATTCCCATCGCTCGAGGGCGATCCAGCAGCGCTTGAATTGTCGCGGCCTGATTCCGGTCCGCGACTAGGCAAGCTAAGTCCTTCACCCGAGAACCCCACCGGCGAAGAGCGTGCCGAGATCGGCTTCGCCCTTCCAATCACGAAGGCGAGGGTGCAGGTCCCCCTGTACGATGTCCGTCGCGCCATCGGTGTCGCGGGCAAAGCAGAGGATATCGCCGGCCCTGGCGATGCTTACTGCAACCGGTGAGTGCGTGGCGCAGAGGATCTGAGCTCCGTACGCGCTGGAGAGTGATTGGATGATGGTCTCGACCGCACGTGGGTGAATTCCGTTCTCAGGTTCCTCGATGAGAAACACGCCTGTCACGTCCGGCGCGTACGCAAGAATGGTCAGCGCAAGAAGTCGGAGCGTGCCGTCCGAGACGAGCCACGACGGCGTTTCCAGTCCGTTCGAATGTTTGAGAACGACGTACCGATGTCGGTCCTCTTCGCGTGGACGAGTCGTGACTTCGACGAGTTGCGGAAGCGCCTGGCGAAGGTGCTGGACCCACTCGTGATGACGGTCCGAGTGCTTCTTTCGGAGTGCGTCAACCATCCACGGCAGGCCGGACCCATCCGGGAAGTAGGAATGAGCCCGACCAGGCGGGCTCGGTCGGCGCAGCGCGTCGCTGGAGAGCGCGACTCGCTGAATCCCGTCCACAAGCGCCTGCTTGAACCAAGTCGCGACGGGAAACTTCGCTTCGTCTTCCGGGAGGCTGGCCAAGGCCAACTTCGCTGGTCTCACTCGAAATGGGTTGTTCCAGCCCGAGGTCTCCGCACTGAATGTCACCTTGGAAGCGTCTTCCCCACGCGAGATCACTTTCTTCCAACCAGCCGGAGGCCGTTTCCTCGGAAGATGCACGATGTGATCCGGTGGATGCTCCGGGAGGGGAAACTGCATCTGACTTCTCGTCGTCTCTGTTCTCGGAGGATCGGGAAGCAGCCATACCGCTTCGTTCTCGATCCCCAAGTCGTCTCCGGCGACCACCGCGAGTTCATATCGCACCCGCGCGAAGCCGCCGTTGAGAAGACGGCCTTTTCGCTCCGGCGGAATCTCAGCCTCCACAGCAAGCTCGAACCGTTTCCCCTGTCGCATCCAGACCAACTGCCGAGCGTCCGGAGCGCGTTCGGGGATACTCAAGCGAGCGTCACCTTCAATAGCTCCGGGAAGACCGACGCGGACGAGATCACCGAGCAGCGAGACGACGTCGAGAAACGTGGATTTTCCGCTGGCGTTCGGTCCGACGAGGAGATGAAACGGGCGGACATCCTGGGCGACGTACCGGAGGGATCGGTAGTTCAACGCTTCGATTCTTGTGATCACTCGCCCTCTCCCGGAAGTGTGACCCGCTCCGGGCCATCAAGGTCACAGCGTGACCTCATTCTAGTGTCCCGCGACCTTCAGTTGGCACCCTTCGAATCGGTCTGGACTCGAGTCGACGCCGGCAAGACTCCGGCGAGCATGCAGGAACCTGGCTTGCACGCCCCTACCCCGCCGGCGGGTACAGGTGGTACAGCATCGCGTAGACGATCAGCCCCGTCACCGACACGTACATCCACAACGGAAGCGTGAAGTGTGCGATCGACTTGTGGCGATCGATCTGCCCCTTGAAGGCCCGGCGCATGGTGACGATCGCGAGCGGGACGATCGACGCGGCGAGGATGACGTGCGTGGTCAGGATGAAGAAGTAGACCGGGCGGATGATCCCGGTGCCGGGGAAGTGGGTGGACCCGGCGTGATAGTGGTAGACGACGTACGAGATCAGGAAGAGGATCGCGACGACGAAGGCCGAGAGCATGCAGGCGCGGTGGGCGGCGATCTTCTTCAGGCGGATGAAGGTGAACCCGGCCGTCAGGAGGACCAGGCTCGTCGCGTTGAGGGCCGCGTTCAGGTGAGGGAGGGCCGCGTAGGGGATCATCGCCTCAGGACCCCCCCGCCAGACCGTCGAGATCGGTGAGGACGCGGCGCACCGTCTCCTCCTCCGATCCCCGGTAGTACCCCCGGATCCTCCCCTTCCCGTCCACCAGCACCAGCCGATCGCTGTGCGTGATCAGCTCCCCCGGGGCGGCGGTCCCCTCGGGGGCCTTCGCCACGGCGAGGTGGAACCCGCGGCCGATCAGATCGTGGAGCTCGGGCCTCGGCCCGGTGAGGAAGATCCAGCGCGAACTGTCGGCGCCGTGATCCTTCGCGTAGGCGGCGAGGACTTCGGGGGTGTCGTAGTCGGGGTCGACGCTGAAGGAGACGAGGCGCACGTCGTCGCGCCCGCGGAGCGCCTTCTGGAGCGCGAGCATCCGCCCGCTGAGAAGCGGGCACACCCCCGTGCAGCGGGTGAAGACGAAGTCGGCGACCCAGATGCGGCCTGCGAGGGTCGCGTTCGTGACGGGGGCGCGGTCGGAGGCGGTCAGGGCGAAGGAGGGGACGGGATCGAAGAGCGGGAGCGCGGGGTCCTGCGACTCGGGGAACGGGTGGGGGCGCCGGGCGACGAGATCGCGGGCACCTATCGCGATGATGACCGCGAGGACGACGCCGACGCCGGCGAGGATCGCCCGCTCCGCGGGGCTCCTCCGCGGCTGGCCGCCGGCCATCGCTCAGCCGATCGAGGGCGCGCCCGCGCCCCGCGGGGTCACGGGTGCGTCGCCGCGGCCGGAGCGGGAGGGGCCGCGGGGTGCTTCACCTTGGCGGGGTCGGCATCGGGAAGGAGCATGAACATCAGGAAGACGCACAGCGCGATCGGCGTCGCCGCGATGACGGCGAGCGTGCGCTTCTCGAACTTGAGGTGCATGAAGTACATCGCGACGAGGATCGCCTTGGTGAAGGCGAGGGTCACCAGGATGGCGCCGATCGCCAGCCTCGAGATGGGCATGAAGACCATGACGACTTCGACCACCGTCAGGACGGCCAGCGCGACGAAGACCGCCATGTAGTTGGGTTCGGCGTGATCGGCGTGGGCCGCGCCACCTGCGTTGTGCTGCGTCATCTCTCGGAGTCCTTCCCGGCGGACCGCGCGGCCCGCCTCGCCAAGACGGAGAACGTCAGATCAGGTAGACGAAGGTGAAGACCAGGATCCAGATCAGATCGACGAAGTGCCAGTAGAGCCCCAGGACCTCGATGCCGTTGTAGGACGACTTCTCTCGCGCGGTCAGCATCAGCTGGGACGTCAGGTAGATGACCCCGGCGAGGACGTGGCAGCCGTGGAAGCCGGTCAGGATGAAGAACGTCGTCCCGAAGAGGGAGCTCCCCCACGGGTTTCCGCGAATCGTCATCCCCTCGTGGATGAGCCCCGTCCACTCGATCGCCTGCATCCCGAGGAAGATCGCGCCGCCGAGGATGGTGAGCCCGAGGAAGAGCTTGGTCTTCCCCGAGTCCCCCCTCTTCTTCGCGGAGAGGGCCTTCACCATCGTGACGCTGCTGCAGATGAGGATGAAGGTCATGAACGCCGTCGTCTGGATCCCGAGGACCTTCTTCGGGTCGGGCCAGTTGCCGCTCGAGTACCTGAGCGCCCCGTACCCGGCGAGCAGTCCGCCGAAGCTCATCGCGTCCGCCGCGAGGAAGATCCACATCCCCAGCTTCCCCCAGCTCTCGGGGGTGAGCGGCGATTCGGCCGGCTCCACCGCGTGTTCCATCGTCGCTGCCTGGCTCAAGTCAGACTCCTCCCGTCGCCTGTGGGTCGGCGGTCGTCGCTTGCGGATCGTCGGGGGTCGCGGCGGCGAGGCGCGCCGCGTTCCTCGCCTTCCGGTTCGAGAGCACGAGCCACCCCGCGGCCGAGAAGAAGACCGCGAAGGGCATGGAGACCATGAAGAGAACGCTGTGGGAGAGCCCCCGCGTCAGCGGGTCGTCCTGCCCCTCGACGGCGGTCCGGCACATCGCGCACCCCTGCGCGAGCGCGGGAGGAGCCGACAGGAGGACGGCCGCGGCAAGAAGGGCCGCCGCCGCGAAGCGCTTTCGAACTCGCAGGGTCATGATCGCGTCATCTCCGCCTCGTCACGAGGTCAGTAAAGGTACACCAGCGGGAAGAGGATCAGCCACAGCCCGCCCACGTAGAACCAGTAGATGGAGACCATGTCGATGGCGGCGGCGTTCGCCCCCGAGTACCGGGTGCGCCGCGCCCGCTGCTGGACCCACAGCAGCCAGAGGACCGCCCCGAGGACGTGCAGGCCGTGCACCCCGATGAGGGTGTAGAACGTCGCGCCGTAGACTCCCGTCGAGACGGTGAGCCCGTGGCGGACGAGCCTGATCCACTCCGACCCCTGCACCGCGAGGAAGAACATCCCGAGGAGCGTCGTGAGCGTGAGATAGCGCTCCAGCCGCCAGGGGCTCTTCCGCTTCAGCGCGGAGAGGGACATCGCCATCGTGACGCACGAGGTGACGAGGACCAGCGTGTTCGCCCAGGTCACCGCGATGGGAAGGCGCGGCAGGCCGATCGGCGGCCACGCCGTGCTCGCCCCGCGCAGCACCACGTAGGCCCCGATGAGCCCCGTGAAAAACATCGTCTCCGCGCCGAGGAGCATGACGATGGCAATGCGCGTGCTGGCGATCCCGGACCGCGGCGGCGACGGAGGTCCCCCGCCGAACGCCGTCGCCGGAGCCCCCGCCGCACCCGAAGGCAGTCCCCGGGCCGCTCCGCTCCGCGCCGCCGATCCCTGCGCCATGGCGAGAACTCGACGCCTCCTCCGCCCGAACCCCGGCGGCTCCGTTAGTCATGCCTGTGAAGCGCGATGTAGACGATGGTGAAGACCGCGAGGAAAGCCGCGACCGCGAGGAGAACCCGCCTCAGCCGCCGGTTTCTCGCCTCCGTCCCGTCGTAGGTCTGGCTTCCGGACATCGTCATGCGCCCCTCACCACCCGAGCGGCCCGCGCCCGAGGGGGATGCGATCGAGCGCCATCGCCGTCAGGACGACCGGGACGTAGTAGAACGTCGTGTGCAGCAGCCTCCGGGCCCCGGCCGGCGTTCCCGCGAGGGCCGCCCCCACCGCGTCGGCGAGGAACCACCCTCCCATCCCGAAGGCCACCGCGAAGTACATCCACCCCGCGAGGCCGATCAGTGTCGGGAGCATCCCCACGCCGAGGAGCGCGATCGCGTTGATCGCGATCTGGCGGCCCGTGCTCCGCCCGTCGGGCTCGACGGTCGGGAGGAGGCGCGTCCCCGCGCGCGCGTAGTCGTCGCGGTAGATCCAGCCGATGGCGAGGGAGTGAGGGAGCTGCCAGAAAAACATGATGCCGAACAGGACCGCGGCCCCCACGCCGAGGTGCCCCGTCGCCGCCGCCCATCCCGTGACGGGTGGGAGCGCGCCGGGAACGGCGCCGACCACGGTGCACAGGGCGCTCCGGCTCTTCATCGGGGTGTACGCGAAGAGATAGCTCAGGACGGTGAACGCCGTCACCGCCGCGCTCACCGGGCCGACGGCCGCGAGGAGGTAGACGAGCCCGAGGACGGTGACGATCGCCCCGAAGGCCAGCGCCTCGATCGGCTGAAGCCTTCCGTCGGGAAGCGGGCGGCGGCGCGTCCGCTCCATGCGGCCGTCCTCCACGCGCTCGAGGTACTGGTTGAGCGCGAGGGCGCCGGCCGCCGCGAGGCCCGTGCCGAAAAGGGTGTGGAAGAGCGCCGTCACGTCGGGAGAGGCTCCGGAGCCCATGTAGAAGCCCGCGGCCGTCGTGACCAGGATGAGCATCACGATGCGCGGCTTGGTCAGCTCGAGAAAGCTGGAGAGCGCGGAGGCGGCGCCGGCCGGACGGACCTCGACGGCGAGGCGAAGCAACGTCACGCCGTCACCTCGAAGGTCGCCGCGCTCTTCACCGGCAGAGGGCGCGTCGCGACGAGCCGGTGCGCGCGGAGCGTGATGAGAAAGCTCGTGCCGAGGATCGCCGCCCCGCCGAGGACGTGGGCGGTGGTCGGCAGGACCGCCTTCCCCGTCCAGATCGTGAGGGCGCCGAGAGTCCCCTGCGCGACGAGGAGGGTGGCCAGGAGGATCGCCGGCCGCCTCAGCAGCCCCTCACCCGCGTGCTCCCTGAGGATCCGCGAGACGGTCCAGACGACCATCGCGCTCACGATCAGCGCGCCCACCCGGTGCGCGAAGTGGATCTGCACCTTCGGATCCCCGAGCGGGGGCACCAGCCGGCCGACGGCCAGCGGGAAGTCGGGGATCGCGAGCCCCGCGCCGGTGTGGCGCATGACCGCGCCGAGGATGAGCTGGACGTAGACGGCCGCCGTCGTGGCGATCGCGAGGGCCTTGAGCGGGATGGCGGCCCTCTCGGGGGTCGCCCGCATCTTTCCCCACACGTCGCCGGTCACGACCGCGATCGAGATCGTCAGGCAGAGAAAGGCCTGCGCGAGGCAGGCGTGCGCGACGGAGACGGCCGGGGGGAGCTTCAGCAGCACCGTCAGCCCGCCGAGAAGCCCCTGGAGCACGACCGTGCCGAGAGCGCACGCGGCGAGGGTGCTGATCGGCGCGCGCCGTTTCCCGAGGGCCGTCCAGACGTACAGCGCGACGACCAGCGCTCCGACGGCCGCCGCCACCATCCGGTGGCCGTGCTCGAAGAGGACGCCTCCCTCCATCTTGGGGAAGACCATCCCGAACGAGAGGGGCCAGTCGGGGACGGCGAGCCCGGAGCCGGTGCTCGTGACGAGGCCGCCGACGAAGACCAGGACGAACGTCGCGCCCGAGAGGAAGACGGCGAAGCGGTGGAGCGCGGCGTTCATCTCGTCAGTGGGCGAGGCCCGAGGCCGGCCCCAGATCCCGATTCTGCGGGAGCCAGTCCTCGGTCACCAGCGGCGAGGAGTACTCGTACGGCCCGCGGAAGACGGTCGGGATGGCGTCGAAGTTGCCGTGCGGCGGCGGGGTCGCCGCGACCCATTCGAGGGTGTTCGCCTTCCACGGGTTCTGTTCGGCCTTCTTGCCCTTGTACAGGCTGTAGTAGTAGTTGAAGGCGAAGATGAACTGCGTCGCCCCGAGGCACAGCGCGTTCACCGTGATGAAGTGGTTCACCGGCTGGAGGGGCTTGAGGAAATCGTAGTACTCGGGGTTGAAGATGCGGCGCATGTGGCCGCCGATCCCCAGGATGTGCATCGGGAAAAAGGTGCCGTTGAAGAAGATGAACGTCAGGAAGAAGTGAATCTTGCCCAGCGTCTCGTTCATCATGCGGCCGTACATCTTGGGGAACCAGTACGTGATCCCGCCGAAGATCGCGAAGAGGCTGCCGCCGAACAGCACGTAGTGGATGTGCGCCACGATGAAGTAGGTGTCGTGAATGAAGATGTCGACCGGCGTCGAGGCCATGAAGATGCCCGACAGGCCGCCGATGAGGAACATCGACACGAACGCGAGGGCGTGGAGCATCGCCGTGGTGAAGCGTATCGAGCCGCCCCACAGCGTCCCGAGCCAGTTGAAGACCTTGATGGCGGACGGGACCCCGATGACCATCGTCGAGATCATGAACGACGTCCCGAGCGCCGGGCTCATCCCGCTCTGGAACATGTGGTGTCCCCACACGATCCAGCCCAGGAACGCGATGCCGATCATCGAGTAGGCCATCGCCTTGTAGCCGAAGATGGGCTTCCGGGAGAAGGTCGCGAGGAGGTCCGAGGCGATCCCCATGGCGGGGAGGATCATGATGTAGACCTCGGGGTGGCCGAAGAACCAGAAGAGGTGCTGCCAGAGAAGCGGCTGCCCTCCCCCCTTCGGGATGAAGAACGACGTCCCCGCCATCCGGTCCATCAGCAGCATCCCCAGGGCGGCGGTCAGCACGGGAAGGGCGAGGAGGAGAAGGATGGCGGTGATGAAAAGCGACCAGATGACGAGGGGCATCCGGAACCACGTCATCCCCGGCGCGCGCATGTTGATGATCGTCGTGATGTAGTTGATCGACCCCATCAGCGACGAGATGCCGAGGACGATGATGCTGATGCACCAGAGGTTCTGGCCCCAGTCGACGCCCGTGTACGCCGGGACCGCCGAGAGGGGCGCGTACGACGTCCACCCCCCCGACGCATGGCCGCCGGGGACGACGAACCCCGCGAGCATGAGGATGCCGGAGAGGAGCGCGACCCAGAACGAGAGCATGTTCAGGACCGGGAAGGCCATGTCGCGCGCGCCGATCATCAGCGGGATCAGGAAGTTTCCGAAGCACCCGACGAGGATCGGCATGACGACGAAGAAGATCATGATCGTCGCGTGCATCGTGAACGCGGTGTTGTAGAAGGCCGGGCTGATCGTCCCCTGCACCATGTAGGGCTCGGGGACCCATCCCATGCCCGGGATGACGCTCCCGGGCCAGGCGAGCTGCCAGCGGACGAGCATCGCCAGGCCGCCGCCGATGATCAGCATGAAGAGCGACACCGTGAGGAACTGCTTCCCGATCATCTTGTGATCCGTCGAGAAGAGGTACTTCCTCACGAACCCCGGCTCGTGATGCGCCTCCGCGTGCGCGGGCGCCGCCTCGGTCATGCTCCGCCTCCTTCAACGGGAAACGCCTTCTTCTCGGCCGCCCAGGCCTTGAAGCTCGCCGGGTCGTGCACCGTCAGGTACCCCAGCATGTTGCCGTGGCCGAAGCCGCAGAGCTCGGCGCACGGGATGTCGTACTTGCCGGGCTTCGTGGCCTCGAACCAGACCTCGATGTCGCGCCCGGGGACCGCGTCCTGCTTGAGCCGCGCGTTCGGAAGGAAGAACGAGTGGATGACGTCCTCGCTCGAGAGGATGACGCGCACGGGCTTGCCCGTCGGCACGTGAAGGCTGTTCTCGGCCTTCACGTCATCGGCGGTGCCGAGGACGCCGTCGAGGCCCGGGTACTGCATCACCCAGTTGAACTGCTTGCCCGTCACGCGGACGCGGATGTCGGTCTCGGGGAGCGTCTGGCGGATGTGGGCCCAGACGGAGCGGCTCATGAACCCGAGCATCACGAAGACCAGCGCGGGAACGATCGTCCAGATGATCTCGAGCGTGTTGTTCCCGTGCGAGTAGATCGCCCGCCGTCCCTCGCGATGCCGGTACTTCACGAGGAAATACAGCATGCAGAGCAGGACGCCGATGCAGGCGAAGCCGGTGATGTAGTAGATGAGGTAGAAGAGCCGGTCGACATCCGGGCCGTAGGTCGAGATGTCCTCAGGAAGCCATTGGGACACGGGTTTCCCTCTCGAAGCCGTTACGTTTCCGAGGAGTGGCGGTGCGCTGCGGCAGGGCGCGGGCCCAATCGAGCGGGGCGCACTTTAAACCGGCCGCCGGGAGGAGGTCAAGAACCGTCCCCCCGGCGGCGCGACAGGGCGCAGCTGCGTGGCTCCGGCTCAGGAGGCCTGGAGCGCGAAGTCGGCGGTCGCCGTCCCCTTGGCGTCGACCTTGATCGGCATGCTCTTCTCGCCGAAGCGGCCGTGCCACACCTTCAGCGTGTAGCTCCCCGGCGGGACGTCGCCGAGCGAAAACGATCCGTCCTCCTTCGTGATGGCGAAGTACGGGTGCGCCGCGACGAAGACCCACGCGCTCATCCACGAGTGGACGTCGCACTTCATGTGGACCGGGCCCGTCTCGGTGACCTTCTTCGGGGTCTTCTGCCCCTTCATCGGCTGCGCGATGTTGAAGAGCGTCTCCTCGCCGTGGTAGGCGTGGATGTTGTGGAGGATCGTGTCGGAGTTGACGACCTCGACCGTGCCCCCCGCCTGCACCGCCTGGATCTGCGGGATGTAGTGGCAGTCCTTCTGATCGATCGTGACCTTGTCGTTTCCGGCCCAGGCCTTCCCCTTCGAGATACCATCGATCCAGACGACCGCGTCGGCGAGCGATCCGCCCGCGCCCACACGGACGTCCTCCATCGTCTTCTCGTTGCCGCAGACGGCGGTGTCCTTGTTGACCTCGACCTTCTCGGGCTTCGGCACGTTTCCGGTGACGGTGACCTTCCCTGAAATCGTCCCGCCGTCGGCGACGGTCGTGGCTTCGTAGGCGCCCGCCTCACCGCCACCCGCCGCTTCCGCGGCAGGAGCGGCCGGCGCCGGCGCGGCTTCGGACTTCGTCTCCGCGGGGGGCGGAGGCGTCGAGCCGCCACAGGCGGCGAAGAGAACGAGGGCGACGAGAGCGGCTGCGGAACTGTACTTCTTGAGCATCTTCGGAAGTCCTCCTGGTGTGGCGCGGCCTGACGCGTCCGATCTCGAGCCTCAGGCTTTCGCGGACCGCGGGCCGTGCGATAGGAACAAGACAAAGGATGGCCGACGGACGGTACACAGCCGGAGGGGAGGGTGTCAAGGGGAGGGGGGAATCAGCAGACACGCCACCAAGGGACCGCCAGAACGTCGGGTGTCAGCCACTCGATCGAGGTTCCGCAATGCAGGAGGAGCCCCAACCTCGCCCGTGCGCCGTACTCGTGCCGGAACGCCCGGGGGTGCGCGACGTCCCCCAACCGCGGCCGGGTCGTCGCCTTGATCTCGATCGGGAGCACTCGATCGCCGTCTTCGATCACCAGGTCCACTTCTTCGCCGGAAGTGGTCCGCCAGTAGAGAATTTCGGCGCGCTTCGATCTCGCGTCCCGCCAGACGAGCAGATCGTGGAGCACGATGTTCTCGAGGTGGGCCCCCGTCGGCTCCGCGAGACCGGCGAGATAGAGCGCGAGGCCGACATCCCCCCAGTACAGCTTGGGAGACTTGACCAGGCGCTTCGTTCGGTTGACCGAGTACGCCGGCAACCGAACGAGGAGGTACGAGGCCTCGAGCAAGTTGAGGTAGCGGTGCACCGTGGGCTGGGCAAGCGCAAGATCGCGGGAGATCTCTGTCTGATTCGCGAGCTGACCGAGGCGCAGACATGTCGCGCGCATGAGCCGCCGGAAGTCCGGAAGGGCCGAGATCGAGGACAGCGCCTGGAGATCGCGCTCGAGGTACGTTCGGGTGTATCCATCGAACCAGATGGCGCGATCCTCCGCCTGCTTCATGTGCACGGCAGGCGTCGGGAACCCTCCGCGCCTCGCCAGGAGCCGCCAGTCCTCCGCGCCAGTGCGATCGGCGCGCAAGATCTTCGGCCACTCGGAGTCCTTGGCGGCGAGCAGCTCCTCCCACAGCCCGCACCGCCCACGCCCCCGCTGCTCGCGGCGCGTCATCGGCCACAGCGTCAGGTGGCTGGCGCGTCCGGCGAGCGACTCCGACACGCCGCGCATGAGCAGGAGGTTCGCCGACTCCGTCAGCAAGAACTGCCCCGGCCGACGTCGTCGATCGATCGCCCGCTTCACCGCGAGGAGCAACCCGGGCTCGCGCTGCACCTCGTCGAGGGTGAGGCGCGCGTGGCTGCCGATGAGCGCCTCGGGGTCATGAGCCGCCAGGTCGATGACGTCGAGATCGTCGAGCGACAGGTAGCGGCGCTTCCCCGGAGTCAGCCGCTCGACCAGCGTGCTCTTGCCGGTCTGCCGAGCGCCGGCGACCACGAGGGCCGGCATCGCTCTCAGCCGGGCCGCGAGCGCCGGAACGACATGTCGCGGGTATTCGTTTCTATTCACGGAGTGAATGATTTCCATTCACGACGTGAATGACATGGCGGTCACCCCCGGCTCTTCAGGCGAAAGACGGGCCCCGCCGGAACGATTTCGAACCGCCCGCGGAGCGCGTCCAGGTTGTAGTACGCGTCGGCGGCGGCGAGGAAGACCGGGCGGCCGAGGCGGGCGCGGGCCGACGCAAGCTGGAGCTGGCGCGATCGCGAGACGTAGAAGACCTCGACATCGGTCCGCTCTCGTTCGACGACCTGCACGTAGTCGAGGGGCTCGGCCAGGGTGTCGTCGGCGATGAGGAACGTCCGCTCGGGACATGCCGCGAGCGCTTCCTCGGCAAACCGGCGGGCGCCGTCGTCCCCGCGCTTGCCGGGATAAAGATGATAGAGGGCGGCGTCCCTTCCCGGGATGGAGCGCACGGCTCCGACCTCGGGGATCGAGCCGGCGGCGAGCGGGGCGAGGCGGTACATGATCGGTGGTGCGACTACGCAGCCCACGGCGAGGACCGCGACGGCGAGGCGACGAGACGAGGCCGTGCGCACCAGCATCGCGTCGAGCCCCGGGGCCGCCACAATCGCGACGACCAGATACGACGGCAGAAAGAAGGCGAAGCGATCCTGCGCCGGATAGCTGAACGCGAAGCCGGCGCTCGCGACGTAGATCAGGGCGAGGCCGGCGAGGAGATCGCGCCTCAGGCGCGCCGCACCGACGATCGCCGCGGCGAGGATCGCCACCGTCGGAAATTGGTACACGAGGTACCCCGCGAACCGCGCCGTGTCGGCGAGTTTCCCCGCGGGCGAGAGATACACCCCGAGGAGGCGCGACGCGAGGGCCGCCACACCTTCCACCCTCCCCGTCCCCGCGCGGAGCCAGAGGTACGGAGCGACGCCCAGCGCGAAACCGCAGGCCGCGGCGACGAGCCCGCCCCGCGACACGCGCTCGCGGCGATGCGCGGCGGCGAGGATCCACGCGATCCCCGGCACCCAGAGGAAGACGAGGTTGTGATTGTCGCCACCGAGCGCGCACCCGAGCCCCGTCCCGAAAAGGGCGACGTCGGACGGCGGGCGTTCGGCGCCGGCCTCGGCGGCCGCGCGCGTGACGACGTCGAGCAGCAGGAGCATCACGAGCGAGTTGAGGGCGTAGACCTCGGTGATGACGGCGTGGAGCCAGTACGTGTGCGACACGGCGAGGGCGAGGCAGGCGATCGACGCCGCGGCCTGCGAGGCGCCGAGCCGCCGCATGATTCTGAGGGTGGGTCCGAGGGCGAGCGCCGAGAGGATTGCCGACAGAAGATTGCACCCTCGCGCCGGATCCATCTTCGTGACCCAGAGGAAGCTCTGCGCGAGGAAGACCCACAGCGGATGCCCCGCTTCGTCGAAGCGCATCTCCCCTTCGAAGGCCATGCGCTGGAACCGCGCGGAGTCGCCCCAGAGGAGCCCGGGGGCGAGCGTCAGGTAGAAGAGGACGAAGGCGAGCGCGACGAGAAGGGCAGGATGGCGCGAGGCGTTACTCCCGGGCGGGCTTCCGGATCTGCACGAACTCCCACCCGAACCGCCCCTTGATGCAGAGATTTCCGTGCGTGACGCTGTCGTCGAGCGGCGAGGTCGCCTTCACGATGGTGTTGTCCTGCACGTGGAGCGTGAGCGTGCACCCCACGCCGCAGTACGGGCAGATCGTGTCGGTCTTCGTCTGCCGCGACTCGTCCCAGCGGCCTTCGGCGCGCATGTCGTGCTCGCTCTTCGCCATCAGCGCCCCCGTCGGGCAGACCCCCACGCAGTTCCCGCAGTAGACGCAGGCCGTCTCGGGGAGCGGGGCCGTGTACTCCGTCGCGATCGTCGCGCCAAAAGCCCGGCCGGCGACGGAGATGGCGAAGGTGTTCTGCGCCTGATCGCCGCAGGCGTCCACGCACCGGTAGCAGAGGACGCAGCGCCCGTAGTCGCGCACGTACAGGTTGTTGTCGACGATGGGGGCGTTCCGGGGGGGCGCCGACCCGAACCGCTCGGGGCGCGCGCCGTAGCGGTCGATCGCGGCCTTCAGCTCGGGCGCGGCGAGCGAGAGGTCGACGCTGCCGGCGAGGAGCTCGAGGATCAGGCGGCGGCTGTGCCGCACGCGCTCGCTCTCCGTCTGGACGACCATGCCGGCCTCGACCCGGCGCGAGCACGACGGGACGAGGACGCGCGCCCCCTGGAGCTCGACGACGCAGAGGCGGCAGGCGTTGATCGGATCGAGCGTCTCGAGGTAGCAGAGGGTCGGGATCTCGATCCCCTCACTCCGGCAGGCCTGCAGGATCGTGAGCCCCGCCGCCACCTCGACCTTCCGGCCGTCGAGCGTGAGCTCGACCGAATCGCTCACGATCTCCCCTTCGCCTGGAACAGGCCGAGCCTTCCAATCGACGATTGCACGGCGGCCGCGGCCGTCTGCCCCAGTCCGCAGATCGAGGCGTCGGTCATCGCGCGCGCGACGTCGGCGAGAAGGCCGATCTCGTCGCCCGTCGACCCATGCGGCCGGCGCGATCCGAGGCGCTTCAGAATCTCCTCCTGCCTCTCGGTCCCGATGCGGCACGGCACGCACTGGCCGCAGGACTCGTGCCGGAAGAACGACGCGATGCGCAGGACGATCTCCTCGAGATCGGCCTTCGCGTCGAAGACCATGATGACCCCCGAGCCGAGCGTCGTCCCGGCCGCCCGCGTCCCCTCGAACGTCAGCGGCATGTCCAGCTGGTCGGCGGTGACGAAGCTCCCCGCCGCGCCGCCGAGGAGGATCGCGGAGGGCTTCCCGCCCCCCGGGACGCCCCCCGCGAGATCGAGCAGGGATCGAAGCGTCGCCCCGAAGACGACCTCGTAGAGCCCCGGCCGCGCGACGGCTCCCGAAAGGCAGAAGAGCTTCGTGCCGGTGGAGCCGGGGGTGCCGTTCCTCGCGAAGGCCTCTCCCCCTTCGAGGACGATGTCGAGGACGTTGACGAAGGTCTCGACGTTGTTGATGAGGGTGGGCTTCCCGAAGAGCCCGGCCTCGACGGGAAACGGCGGCTTGTTCCGGGGCTCGCCGCGGAACCCCTCGATTGAATTGAAGAGGGCCGTCTCCTCTCCGCAGATGTAGGCGCCCCCCCCTCTTCGGATCTCGAGATTGAAGTCGATCCCCTTCCCCATGACGTCGGGGCCGAGGAGGCCGAAGCGCCGGCTCTCCGCGATCGCGGCCGCAAGGCGCCGCGCCGCCTCGGGGTACTCACCTCTTATATATATGTAGCCCTGCCGGCAGCCGGTCGCGATCGCCGCGATCGTCATCGCCTCGATGAGCGCGAAGGGGTCCTCCTCCATCAGGACGCGATCCTTGAAGGTGCCGGGCTCCGACTCGTCGGCGTTGCAGACGACGTAGTGCGGCCAAGCTTTTGCCTTCGCGACCGCCTCCCACTTGCGCCCCGTCGGGAACGCCGCGCCGCCGCGGCCGAGGAGCTTCGACGCGATCATCTCGCGGAGGACCGCGTCGGAGCCGAGCTCGATCGCGCGCACCAGGGCGGTCGCCCCGCCGTGCGCGCGGTAGCTCTCGAAGCTTCCCGGATCGACGAGGCCGGCGCGCCGGAGGAGGCGGAGCTTCGGATCGCGCGGGTCGCGCGCCTGCGGGGCGGCGGAGAGGCGCGGAGGCTCGGGCCTGCGCGCGGGTGTCAACAGATCTTTCGCCCTCGCCGGGGCGATGCCGGCCTCGCGCGGCTCCGCGCCCGCCACCTGCACCAGCGCCGCGGGGGCGCGCTCGCACGTGACGAGGCAGGGGCTTCGATGCCACGCGACGCCGCCGCCGGGTCCGCCGGGCTTCCCTTCGGGGCCGATCTCCTTTTCCATCGCCGCGCACAGCTCGAGCCCGCCGCGCGTGCGGCAGGCGATGTCGTCGCAGACGTGGATGGCGCCGCGCGGCCCGGGCTCGTGCGCGAGGAGGGCGTAGAAGCTGAGGACTCCGTACGCGTCGGCCGGCGCCACGTCGAGGCGCCCGCAGATCTCGTTCAGCGCCCCCGGGCTCACCCACCCGACGCGGCGCTGGACGGCGAGAAGCGCCGGAAGGAGAAGGTGCCGGCGCGAGCCGTCGGGGGGGGATGCCGCCCCCGAGGCGACGGCGGACTCGACCGCCGCCCGCTCGTCGGCGGTCGCGAAGGCGCCGGGGATCTTGTGAAGATCCAATCAGCGCCCCTGCGGCGAGGCCGCGAGCTTCTCGATGCGAATCGCCGTCGCCTTGAACTCGGCCGTCCCCGACTTCGGATCGGTCGCGTCGATCGTCAGGAGGTTGGTCGCGACGTCGTCGGGGAAGTGAAGCGTCATGAAGGCGAGGCCGGGGCGGAGCGTCTCATCGTAGCGGACCGGAACGACGACCGAGCCCCGCCGCGAGATCACGGTCACCGTCTCGCCGTCCCGGACGCCGTAGGACGCGCCGTCCTCCTCGTGCAGGTCGAGCGTCTCGCCGCGCCGGAGCGGCGACGTGTAGCCGCCGGTCTGCACGCCCGTGTTGAACGAGTCGAGACGCCTCCCTGTCGTGAGGCGGATCGGGTACTCCGCCGTGAGGGCGTCGACGGGAGGATCGTTCTCCACGGGGGAGAAGGGAGCGCGAGCTCCCTCGATCGGATTCTTCCAGAGGCGCCCGTGCAGGAAGATGTCTCCGGGGTGGTCCTCGGCGGGGCAGGGCCACTGGATGCCGCCGAGCGACTCGAGGCGCGCGTAGCTCATGCCGCGATGCCAGTCGGAGAGCGAGCGAAGCTCGTCCCAGACCTCCTCGGCCGAGGGGTGACCCCAGTCGCATTTCATCCGCCGCGCGATCTCGGAGAGGATCCACAGATCATCGCGGGCGTCGCCCGGGGGTTCGAGCGCTTTGCGCACGCGGCGCACGCGGCGCTCGCTGCTCGTCACCGTCCCGTCCGACTCGCACCACGACGCGGAGGCGGGGAGGACGACGCTCGCCAGCTCCGCCGTCTTCGTCATGAAGATCTCCTGCACCACGAGGGCGTCGAGGCCGGCGAGGAGGCGCGCGGCGCGGGAGCTCTCCGCCTCGGACTGCGCCGGGTTCTCGCCGATGAGGTAGAGCGCCCTCAGATCCCCGTGCTCCATCGCCTCGAACATCTGCGAGAGGTGCCATCCCTTCTTCGGCGGGACGGGCCGCCGCCACGTCGCCTCGAAGGGGGCGCGGCACTCGGCGAGCTCGAGATCCACGCCGCCGGGGAGGCGGTTCGGCAGGGCCCCCATGTCGCCACCCCCCTGCACGTTGTTCTGGCCGCGGAGCGGGTTGAGCCCCGATCCGAAGCGGCCGACGTGGCCGGTGAGAAGCGAGAGGTTGATGATGGCGAGGACGTTGTCCACCGCGTTGTGGTGCTCCGTGATCCCCAGCGTCCAGCAGATCTGCGCGCGCGGAGCCTTCGCGTAGGCGTGCGCCAGATCGCGGATCGTCGCGGCCGGGACGCGGGTGAGGCGCTCCCCTTCCGCGAGCGTGTACTTCTGCACGCCCGCGCGGTACGCCTCGATCCCCTCCGTCGCCCGGGCGATGAACTCGCGGTTCTCGAGCCCCTCGGCCAGGATCTCGCGCCCGATCGCGTTGGCGAGGGCGACGTCGGAGCCGACGTCGAGGCCGAGCCACACGTGCGCCCACCGGGCCGAGCTCGTCCTCCTCGGATCGATCGCGTAGAGACGCGCGCCGCCCCGCACCCCCTTCAACAGATGATGGAAGAAGATGGGGTGCGTCTCACGGGCGTTGCTCCCCCACAGGACGACGAGATCGGTCTCCTCGATCTCACGGTACGAGCTGGTCGCCCCTCCCGCGCCGAATACCGTCGTCAGACCGACGACGCTGGGCGCGTGTCAGGTCCGGTTGCAGCTGTCGATGTTGTTGCTGCCCACGACGGCCCGCGCGAACTTCTGGGCGAGGTAGTTCACCTCGTTCGTCGCCTTCGAGCAGCTGAAGAGGCCGAAGGCCGTCGGGCCCCGCGCGTCGACCGCCGCCGTGAACCCTGCGGCGGCGCGATCGAGTGCCTCGTCCCAGGTGGCGGGGCGAAGCGCTCCATTCTCGCGGACCTGCGGCTCTACCAGCCTCTCGTAGCGGTGTCTCATCGCCATCTCCTGAGCCGTCCCTCGCGCCCACGGGGCGCGAGCCGGCGGCGGCCAAGATTACCATTCGCGGTCCGCGATGGCCCTCCCCGCGGGGCGCGGCTATCCTTCGCCGGGATCCTGACGCACTCCGAACGCGAGGGCACCGCGGTGAACCCGCTCCGAATCGCACAGAGGTCGATCGCGATCCTGCTCGTGCTCGGCTCGGCGGGCGCGGCGACGGCCCCCGCGAGCCAGCCCGTGCCGAAGCTCGTCGAGCTGCCGCTGAAGCTCGAGACCAGGATCCCCGCGGTTCTCGAGGATCAGCTCGCGGACGTCGAGCGCGCCGCGTCCGCGCTCCCGGGCATGGATCGCAAGCGCGCGTACCTTCTCACGCTCCCGCTCCAGAACTACCTGGAGGACGTGGTCCTCTCCGGCGGACGCCCCGTGCTGGTCCACCCGCGCGCGCTGGCCTGGCTCATCGGACGGGAGGCCGCCCGGGGGACGCCCGCCAGGGACATCTCGCGCCTCCTCGTGACCTATTACCAGAAAGATCTCTTCAGGACGCTGGACATCGAGCCTCACGACGTCTCGGCGACGGAAGCCTCCAAGGGGGGAAATCCATGATGCGGCGGACGGCGATTCTCACGATGGTGCTCGCGCTCTTCGGGGTTCCCGCGGCCGCGGCCGACGAGGCTCGGGATCCCAACGCCCTGCCGGCCGCGACGTGGGGGGGAGAGGTCCGGCTCCACGCGGGCGGCATCAACGGCGACCCGGGCATCGGCGGGACGGGGGGGCCCTTCGACGCACGGTTCTCCCTCGACGCCCCACTGGCCCGGGGGCTGCGGCTCTTCGGAGAGGCCGGCACGGGGGGTTACCTCGGGGAGGATGAGGCGGGGGTGCACCAGCTCTATCTCTCGTACGAGCTCGGCGACGCGAGGCCGGTCAGCGTGCGCGCCGGATACATCCCGGTCCCGTTCGGCCGCTGGGACGCCGTCACGCTGAGCCGCCCCCTGATCAAGGACTACGAGTTCACCCTGGGAGCCGGCGATGCGTTCGTGCTTCGAAGAGCGAGCCCCGGCGTGGGGTTCCACGCCACCGCCGGGCTCTTCGAGACGGATCTGGCGCTCGTCGATCAGACCAGCACGCCGAGGTTCGGCGTCGAGCGAGGGGATGGCCGGGATGCCGCCGCGCGGTTCGGCCTCCGCGGCGGGGCGTTCTCCGCGGGCGTCAGCCTTCTCGAAGGGCTGAGGCCGGGGACCCCCGCGACGGCCGGCGGAGACGCCGAGGACATCCGGTCGCGGGGGATCGATCTCGAGTGGAGCCGCGGGCCGTTCAGCGTGGGGGGAGAGGCCGTCGTCGTCGATCTCGCCGGGAGCCGCAACGCCGGCTACTACGTGCAGGGAAGCTGGGACGCCTCCCCGCTCGTCCGCGGCCTGCGACTCTTCGGCAAGTACGACGTCTTCTCGACGAAGAACGGCGTTCCCGAGGAGAACTTCCGGCGGACGACGATCGGACTGCGGCAGGCGCTCCGGCGCGATCTCGACGTCGAGCTCGAGGCCGATCGCGATCGAGGAAACGCCGGCGCCACCGGCTTCGGCGGCACGCATCTCGTCTTCGGCGTGAGATACCGGTTCTAGGAGGACTCGCCGTTCACCGGCCCCCCGTGAAGCTCAGACATCGCATCGCGTGGTTCGTCATCCCGACGGTCGTCGTTCTCAGCGGGACGGCGGGGTGGTTCATCCTCTCGTCGATCGAGGCGTACCACGACGAGCAGGAGCGAGACTCGGTGCTCGGCCTCGCCCGCACGATCAGCCTCAGCCTGAGGCGCGAGCGGGATCTCTCGGACGCCCGGCGGCTTCACACCTTCATCGAGCAGCTCCGGGACAGCGATCCCCGGATTCTCGAGGCCACCGTCGTGGACGATCGTGGGGAGATCACCGGAGACCTGGACGCCTCGCGCGTCTACGGCGCGGCCACGGACGCCGACCTCCTCGCCGTCCTTCACGGCGGAGGCGCCGTCTCGCGCGCGACGCGACGCGGATCCTCCGCCTTCGAGGCGACGGTGCCGATCTTCTTCCCGGGCTCCGAAAAGCTCCTAGGCGTCTTCAGGCTCCGGTACGACACGTCGTCCACGCAGGCCATCCGCCAGACGGCGCGGCTGCGCATGCTCCTCGCCATCGCCGCCATCGCCGTGCTCCTGGTCGCCGGCCTGCGCGCCGCGCGGCGGCGAGCGACTCCACGGTCCTGGTCATGGGGGAGACGGGCGTGGGGAAGGATCTTTTCGCCCGCCTGATCCACCGGGAGAGCGCGAGGTCGGGGCAGCCGCTCATCACGGTGAACTGCGCGACGCTCCCCGAGAGCCTGATCGAGAGCGAGCTCTTCGGCCACAGGAAGGGGGCGTTCACGGGAGCCCTCGAGCACCGGGAGGGGGTCTTCGAGCTCGCCGACGGCGGCACTCTCTTCCTCGACGAGATCGCCGAGATTCCGGCCGCGCTGCAATCGAAGCTCCTGCGAGCCCTGCAGTTCGGCGAAGTGAAGAGGCTCGGCGACACGGTGAGCCGGACGACGGACGCGCGGGTGATCGGCGCGACATCCCGGGATCTGAAGGCCGAGATGGCGGCGGGCCGCTTCCGCGAGGACCTCTACTACCGACTGAACGTCCTCGAGCTGCGGATCCCTCCGCTCCGGGAGAGGCTCGAGGACATCCCGGCGCTCGTCGCGGCGATCCTGCGCCGCGCGCGGCGGCCGGAGGGCCCGAGGCGCCTGGGCCCGCGGTCCGTCGATCTCCTCATGAAGTACGACTGGCCCGGGAACGTCCGTCAGCTCGAGAACCTCCTCGAGCAATGCCAGGTCCTCTCCGACGACGTCGAGATCGACCTCGCGCAGACCCCGTTCGCCGCCGAGCTCGAGGAGAGCCTCTCTCGCGCCGGGACCCGGGTCGACGCGACCCTCGAGGAGATCGAGCGGCGCCACATCCAGTCCACCCTCGAGCGCCACCGGGGCAATCGGGCGAATGCGGCCCGCGAGCTGGGCGTCTCCGTCCGCGCCCTGTACTACAAGATCAAGTCGTTGGGCGTGAAGAGCTGACTGCAAGATCCGATGCGTGAAGCCGGGAATTGCAGTCAGGTCGCCGGCGCCGGCGCGCAGCCCGCGCATTCCCGGACGGCCGATTTCCGTGCCACGCTCCGCGAATGACAGCCCGGCGCAACTCCCGATCTTCGGTGGCAGCCCCCTTGCTATTCCCTCGAGCCGCCGGTCTACTGGGAGGGTGCGACGGATGAGAATCGAACCGTTCAGAATGCGTGCGACAATTCGGGCGTTTCTTCTCGTCCTGTGTCTCGCCGGCGCCGCAGGGAGCGGCATGGCGCAAACGCTCGAGACGGAGACAGCGCGGCTGCTGACGGCAGGCTCATGGAAGCTCGGGACCGCCTACGAGCGCCAGCACTCCTCGGACGGGACGGAGGGGGCATTCCCCTTCCTCGCCGAGTACGGAATCCGTGACAACCTGGAAATCGCCGTCGAGCCCGTGCCGTACACGGCCATCCGCCCTCACGCCGCGAGCGCCGCAACCGGAGCGGGCGACACCGAAGCCACGTTGACCTACCGTTTCCGGCAGGAGTCCAGGCGTCTCCCTGCGATGGCGGTTGCGGGCGAGGTGAAATTCGCCACCGCAGGAAACACCCAGATCGGCACGAAGCAGACCGATGACGCCGCCTACTTCATCGCCAGCAAACGATTCGGGAAGTTCGACACGCACCTGAACGTCGGTTACACCGTCGTCGGCGACCCGCCGGGAACGTATCTCAAGAACATCATCAACTTCGCCCTGGCCGGGGTGTATCGGCCGAGCCCGAACGTCGAGATCTTCGCCGAGATGCTCAGGAACACTTCCTCGCTCCCGCACGGCGAGACGGGCGATTCGAGCAAGAGCGTCATCCCGGAAGCATCCGGGGGGGAGACCGTGGGGACCCTCGGAGCGGGCAGGCGCCTTCGCGAGAACCTGCTTCTCTACATGGCGGTCAGCTACGACAACAACGGGGCGCTGCAGGTCCGACCCGGATTGACGTTTCGGATCCACTGACATGTGCGGGCTGGCCGGGATCGTCGGGCGCGCGGGAAAAGACGCGGCGAGATCCGCGAAAGTTCGCAGGATGGCGGCGACGCTGTATCACCGCGGCCCCGACGGCGCGGGGCACGCGGCGCTCGACGGCTGCGACCTCGGGTTCCGGCGCCTCGCGATCGTGGATGTCTTCGCCCCTGCCCCACCCTTCTCGAACGAGGACGGATCGATTTGGTCCGTCTGCAACGGCGAGATCTACAACGCCGCGGAGCTGCGCCTCCGCCTCGAGGCGCGCGGCCACGCGTTCCGCACGCACGTCGACACCGAGGTCATCCCCCATCTCTACGAGGAGCGGGGGGCCGATCTCGTCCAGGATCTCGACGGGATGTTCGCGTTCGCCGTGTGGGATCAGCCGCGCCAGAGGCTCACGCTGGGGCGCGACCGGGCGGGAGAGAAGCCGATGTTCTACTGGCGCGGCGACGACGAGCTGGTCTTCGCGTCCGAGCTGCGCTCGATCCTCTCCCATCCGGCGGTGCGGCCGTCGCTCGATCCCGTCGCGCTGCGGAGATACCTCCTCCACGACTACTTCCCCGCCCCGCTGACTCCGCTGCGGGGGGTGCGCAAGCTGCCGGCGGCGCACGTCATGACCTTCGAGGCCGGGAAGGAATCGCTCCGGCGATACTGGGATCTGGCGGATCACTTCGACCCGAGGCCTCCCGCGCCGCGCCGCCCCGCCGCCGCGGCCGAGCGGCTCGACGGTCTCGTCGCGCAGGCGGTCTCGAGCCGGGCCGTGAGCGACGCGCCGGTCGGGGTCTTTCTCTCGGGGGGGCTCGACTCGTCCTTGATTCTCGCCCACCTCACCGCGCAGCGGGGGCGCGGCGTCCCGGTCTTCTCGCTGGGGCATGCCGACCGGTCAGCCGACGAGTCGCATCTCGCGCGCCGGACCGCGGAGGAGCTCGGGGCCGACTACGACGAGCTGATCCTGACGGCGGCCGATCTCGAGGAGGGACTCCGGCAGGTGGGCGAGTCGATGGACGAGCCGCTCGGCGATTCATCGTGCATTCCGACGTACCTCCTCGCCTCCCGAGCCCGGCGCAAGGTGAAGGTCGTCCTCTCGGGCGAGGGGGGCGACGAGCTCTTCGCCGGATACCCCACCTATCCGGGCGCGCGGATGGCGCGTCTATTCCGGAGGCTCCCGCGCACCTTCCGGAGGAATCTGGGCGACAGGCTTCGCGCGCTTCTCCCGCCAGGTGAGGGAGACGTCGGGCCGGCCTACCTCCTCGCCCGATTCCTCCGCGGCGCGGAGCGAAGCGGCGTGGAAGGTCATCACGCGTGGTTCGGGAGCTTCGCCCCGGAGACCCATGCGCGCCTCCTCGCCCCCGACGTGGCGAGAGCGCTGGTGGTCGACGATCCGTTCACGGCCGCGCGCGTCACCGTCGAGAGCCGGAGATTCCCCGACGCTCTCGCCGAGCTCCTCTACACCGACTTCGCGATGTACCTGCAGGACGGGCTCCTCACCAAGGTCGATCGGATGACGATGCTCGCGTCCCTGGAGGCGCGGGCCCCCTACCTCGATCACCGGCTCGCCGAGTTCGCCGCCGGGCTGCCGTCGAGCGTGAAGCTCCGCGGATTCCGAACGAAGTGGATCCTGAGGCGCGCGGCCCGCGGCCGGGTCCCCCGGTCGGTGCTCACGCGCCGCAAGCGCGGGTTCAACATCCCCTTCTCGCGGTGGCTGCTCGACGGCCTGGGCCTGCGGCTCAGAGCCCGCTTCTCGGAGGAGCGGGTGCGCGCGAGGGGGATCTTCGCGAGCGCCGGCATCGCGACGCTCATCGACGACCACCTCGCCCGAAGGGCCGACAACCGCAAGCCCCTCTACAACCTCCTCGCGCTCGATCTCTGGTGCGATCGCGTGTGGGGCGAGGGAGCCGCGGTCCCCCTCGCGGCGATGCACGCGGGGCGAGCCGCCGAGCTCTGCACGGCATGATCACCCGGGGCCGCCTCCTTCTCGCCCTCGCGGCGATCGTCTTCATCTGGAACACGTGGGGATACGACCTCTGGGCCCCCGACGAGCCCTACTTCGCCGAGGGAGCGCGCGAGATGGTCGTGGACGGCCACTGGGCGGTCCCTCACGTGAACGGCGTCGTGACGCCCGACAAGCCTCCCCTCTTCTTCTGGCTCATCGCGCTCCTGTCGCTCCCCCTCGGACACATCTCGTCCTTCAGCGCACGACTTCCCTCCGCGGCGGCGGCCGTGATCTCCGTCGCGCTCACGATGCGCCTCGCGCGGCGGCTGGCAGGTGAGACCGCGGGGTCTCTCGCGGGCCTCGTGTTGATGACGACGTACATGGTCTGGGAAAAGGCCCGGACGGCCCAGATCGACTCGCTCCTGTGCTGCCTCGAGCTCGTCGCCCTCTCCGCGTTCGAGAGCCTGAGGTCCGGCGCGAGGCGCCCGCGTCTCACCGCGATCGTCCTCTGGACGGCCTGCGCCCTGGCGGTCATCGCCAAGGGGCCCGTGGGTTTGATCGTCCCTGGGGGGATCGGGATCGCGACGCTGGCGATGGACGGCGGCCTCGGGACGTGGAGGCGCTACGCGCCGGCCGCGGGGTCGGCGATCTTCGCGCTGATCGTCGGCGCCTGGGCGATCGGGGCGACGCTGGGGGGCGACGGTGAGTACTCGGTGTGGGGGGCGTTCAAGCAGCACGCGCTCGGCCGCGCCATCTTCGGCATGCACCACGTGCAGCCCCCGTGGTACTTCCTGGAGGTGATGCCGTTCCAGCTCTTCCCCTGGACTCTGCTCCTCCCCGCGGCGCTGTACGATCTCTGGCGGCGCCGCTCCGCCGACAGCCGGTTCCTCCTCGCGTGGATCGCGTTCCCGTTCCTCTTCTTCAGCGCCGTCACCGAGAAACGGGAGCTCTATCTCCTCCCCCTGTGCCCCGCGGTGGCGATTCTCGTCGCGCGCTTCCTGACCTCACTTCCCTCGGAACGGTGGACGCTCACTGCGCTCCGCGCGACCTGCGCGCTGATCATCGCGGTGGGAGCCGCCCTGCCGTTCGCGGTGCGGGGGTATCCGGTCGTTCCCATGCCCGTCGCGACCGCCCTCGCGATGGGCCTGGTCATGACCGGGCTCGTCACGGCGTGGCGGTCGACGCGCGCGGGCCTCCTCCCGTCGGTGCGGGCTCTCGCGACGGGAACGCTCCTGGTGTACCTGCTCGTCGCCACGGCGGCCCTCCCGTCGCTCCAGGGGATCAAGTCGGTCGAGCCGTTCGCCGCCAGGTTCAAGGAGCTGACGGCGGCCGCGAGGAAGCGGGGGGATCCGGTGCTGGCCTTCCGGATAGGCAACCTCTCGGACGCGATCGCCTTCTTCACCAACGGCGTCTACGTCCGCGAGGCGACGCTCTTCGACCTGGAGCTTCACCTGGGTCGGGCCGACCCGACCTTCGCGCTCGCCGACGCGGGGGAGATCCCCCACATCCGGCCCGCGATCCGCGATCGCCTCACCATCGTGGAATCGGCGACGTTCGGCCCGACCCGGCTCGTCCTCGTCACCAACCAGAGGCCGGCGATGTAGAATCGCCGCCCATGGAACCCGCCCTGGAGACGCGTGGCCTCACCCGGACCTTCGGCGACCTCCGGGCCGTGGACGGGATCGATCTCACCGTGCCGGCCGGGAGCTTCTACGGGTTCCTGGGCCCGAACGGGGCGGGCAAGTCGACCACGATCAAGTGCCTCACGGGTCTCCTCGCCCCCTCATCCGGATCGATGCGCATCCTCGGCCTCGATCCGATCGCGGATCCCGTCGCGGTGAAGCGGAAGGTGGGCGTCGTCCCGGAGGATCTCGCCCTCTTCGATCGCCTCACGGGCGTCGAGACGCTCGCCTTCGTCGGCCAGGTGCACGGCCTCGGCGCCGCGACGCGCCGGTCGAGGACGGCCGAGCTCTTGAAGCTCATGAGCCTCGAAGAGAGCGGCGTGACGCTCGTCGCCGACTACTCGCACGGGATGAAGAAGAAGCTCTCCCTCGCGGCGGCGCTCCTCCCCGCGCCGAGGCTCCTCTTCCTCGACGAGCCGTTCGAGGGGATCGACGCGATCGCCTCGCACCAGATCAAGGATCTCCTCGGCCAGTTCGTGAAGGGGGGCGGGACCGTCTTCGTGACCTCCCACATCCTCGAGATCGTCGATCGCCTGTGCGATCACGTCGCCGTCATCCAGAGAGGGCGCCTGGTGGCGCAGGGGACGATGGCGGAGCTGAAGGCGGGCGGGGCGGCCGGCCGGAGCCTCGAGCAGATCTTCCTCGATCTGGTCGGCGCGGAACAGGCGCAGGGCCCGGCCCTCGAGTGGCTCTCGCGGTGATCCGGTTTCTCCGCGCCTTCGTCTGGCTGAGGTGGCGGCTCGTGGTGAACGGACTTCGCGGCGGGAAGCGGCGCGACCTCGTCGAGGACATCTCGCGCGCGGCCGGCGTCGCGGTCCCCCTGATCGTTCTCTCATTCTTCGCGGTCGGCGCGGCGAGCTTCTCCTGGCTCTCGTTCCACGGCGGGCGTCTCCTTGGAACGGGGGAAGCGGCGGCGACGGCCGTCCTCCTTCCCGCCCGGCTGATCCTGTTCCTCCTTCTCTTCATCTTCTTCCTGATCCCCCTGGCCCGCTCGATGCACGGGTCGACCCTCGGCGTCGCGAGGTTTCTCCTCCTGCCGATCCCGCGATCGGCCCTCCACGCGGTGGAGGTGGCCGCGACCCTCTTCGACCCGTGGGTGATCGCGGTCGCCCCGGGCCTGGTCGCCTTCCCGCTCGGCCTCGCCGTCTCGGGCTCGCCGGGGCCCGCGGGGGTGGCGCTCGTCGCGGTCGCGGCGTTCCTGGTCCTCTGCGCCTCGCTCGGCGCTCTCCTCTCGTTCCTCTTCGCGTGGCTCCTCCGCGATCGGCGCCGCGCGGAGATCGTCTCGCTCCTCTTCATGCTCGCGGTGCTGAGCGCCGCCGTCGTTCCGGCGCTCGTGGTTCCTCGCGATCTCGGGAAGAGGCCAGGGCCCGGCGACGAGCGCGGCCCCGGGATCTCCCTCGAGGAGATAGACGCCCGGCTTCCCGTTTGGACCGCCG
The DNA here is from genome assembly GCA_016195325.1 of Acidobacteriota bacterium. Lineage (NCBI taxonomy): Bacteria > Pseudomonadati > Acidobacteriota > Acidobacteriota bacterium. The sequence continues at coordinate 54,714 of JACPZX010000075.1, read as the reverse complement.
CGCTCCCCTCGGAGATGTGCGTCCGCGCCGTGCGCGCCGGAGCCGAGGGGGACACGGGTCGCGGGATGCTCTGGACGCTCGGGCTGACGGCCGAGGCGGCCGTCCTGTTCGTCCTGTCGGGGTCGATCCACCGCCGCCTTCTCGACTCGGGAGGGGCCGGGGGCACGCGGCGCGGAGATCGCGGGCGCGACGCGCGGGAGTTCCGGATCCCCGGGCTCGGGGCCGGCGCCTCGGCGGTCGCCGTCGCGCACGTGCGGACGTCGCTGCGCACGCTCATCGGGCGCCTGGCGGTTCTCGGCATGGCGCCGATGATCCTCGCCCTCGGGACACTCGCGGCCCGCCTCGGAGGGGACGCCCGCGCCGCGGGGCTTCTCGCGCCGGGGGGTTACGTCATCGCCGCCGGCGGGATGGTCTTCTCGCTCCTCACGCTCCAGCCGATCCTCATGAACCAGCTCGGCTCCGATCGGGCGGGGTTGACGCTCCAGTTCATCCAGCCGCTCGGCGACCGGGAGATCGTCCTCGGGAAGGCCGCCGGGGGGCTCGCGCTCTTCGGCGCGTGCGCGGTGCTGAGCCTGGCCGCAGGTCTGGTCCTCAACCGTTCGGGCGCGCCCCTCTCGTGGTTGGCGGCCCTCCTCGCGGGGATCTCGACGTACCTCTGGACGGCGCCCGTCTCGGCGCTCCTGTCCGCGATCTTCCCGAAGGCCTCGAACCTCGGAAGCTTCGGCCCGGACGGAAAAGCGCACGGCGCCTCCCAGTTCTTCGGGGCGCTGGCCACCCTTGGGGCCGCCGCACCTCCGATGCTCGTGCTGGTCTTCCGGTCGTCCGCCCCCGAGCGGGCGACGTCGGGGTTCACGCTGATCCTGGCGTGGACGCTTCTCGCCGCGTTCTCCGCCGTCCCCCTCCTCGGCGCCGCCGCGCGGCTTCTCGGCCCACGCCGCGAGAACATCGGCCTCGTCGCCTCCGGGCGCTGACTTCGAGAGCGGTATTCCCTCAACCCGGCCCCGTTGTGTCCGATTGACCTCCCGGAGTGTGCCGCGCACTCCGTGGAGACGTCATGCGGAAAAACTCGCGCGCGCACTTCCTCATCCTCTTCCTGTGGGCGTTCCTCCTCACGGGGATCGGCACGGTCGTCGCCGCCCCACATGGGGCCTGCGGCACGTGCCATCTTCCCGTCGCCCGCGCGGCGAGCGACGCCCCGCGCGGCGCCGGCGGGGCGGCGGCCATCTGCGCCAGATGCCACATGGCGACGGCGGAAGGGGAGGCGCACTCTCCCGTCGTGGGGGGCCACGCGCAGGGGGATCATCCGCGGGACCCGGTCGTGCCGCCCCTCGGAAGGGCCGAGGTCAAGCAGGTCGATTGCCTCTCGTGTCACTCCCCCCACCCCAACGGGCAACCTCATCAGCTCCTTGAGGTCCGCCTGAGCGGCGTGCGGGGCGACTTCGATCCCGAGACGCGGCTGTGCCTCTCGTGCCATCCGCTCGCCGCGGACTTCCGAGGATCCGGCGGCCACTTCACGCGCCACCCCGTGGGACGCGATGTCGCGGCGCGCGTCCAGCCGGTGCGGCTCGAGGCAGCCGATCTGTCCGCGCCCGCCCCCGAAGGCGTCAGCTGCGCGACGTGCCACCGGGCGCACGAGGAGCGCAACCCGTTCCTGCTCCGCTGGGCGATGAAGGACCAGATCTCCGCGTGCGCCGCCTGTCACGCCGACGTCGCGGCCGGCCTGCGCTGATCGGCCCGCCCGCGGAGTATCATGCCCGGATGCCCGCGTCGCGCGGAGCGGGGCGGACCGTCGCGCTGACGGGCGCCGCGCTCACCGGATTCGCCGCCAACTCGATCCTCTGCCGCCTTGCCCTCGCCTCCGGAGGGGCCGACCCGGCCACCTTCACGACGATTCGCCTCGGATCCGGCGCGATCGCCCTGGCGCTGATTGCGCTCGCCACGGGCTCCCCCAGGGCGAAGGCGCACGAAGGGTGGGGATCGGCCGTGGCCCTCTTCATCTACGCCGCCGCCTTCTCGTGGGCGTACGTCCGGCTGACGGCGGGGACCGGCGCGCTGGTCCTCTTCGCCTCCGTGCAGGCGACGATGATCGGCTGGGGGCTCGCGAAGGGCGAGAGGGTCAAGCGCGCCGAATGGTGGGGGATCGCCGCCGCCCTCTCGGGCCTCGTCGTCCTGACCTTCCCGGGGCTCACCGCTCCGGATCCGGGGGCTCTGGGCCTGATGGCGGCCGCGGGAGCGGCCTGGGGGGCGTACTCTCTTGCCGGGAGGGGGGGATCGAGCCCGCTCCGAACGACGGCGTCGAACTTCCTGAAGGCCGTCCCGCTCGCGGCGGGGGCGAGCCTCGTGTCGCTTTCCGGCGCGCACCTCTCCGCGCGAGGGGCGCTCCTCGCCGCCGCCTCCGGCGCGCTCGCTTCGGGGGTCGGCTACGCCCTCTGGTTCGCCGCGCTCCCCGCGCTGAGGGCGACGCGGGCCGCGATCGTCCAGCTTCTCGTGCCGGCGCTCGCCGCCTCGATGGGCGTCGCGCTCCTCGGCGAGCCGATCACGGCGCGACTCGTCGTGGCGGCGGCCGCGATCTTCGGCGGCGTGGCGGTCGCCTCGCTCTCCGGTCGCTGATCGTCTCCGCGCGCGCGCGTCTGATAGGATCGCGACGGTCGGCGCTCACGCGCCCTTTTCTCCGGAGGAACCATCATGCCCAGAATGAAACTCGCCGTCATCGCGCTGCTCGCGATCGCGCTCGGCACCGCCGCCGCACACGCCGCTGCGGCGAAGACCTACCAGGTCACCGGCCCCGTCCTCTCCGTCACCGCGGACACCATCGTGGTCCAGAAGGGGGAGGACAAGTGGGAGATCTCCCGGGACGCCGCCACCAAGGTCACTGGCGATCTCGCCGTCGGCTCGCAGGTCACCATCCAGTACCGCATGTCGGCCGTCTCCGTCGAGGTGAAGGCCCCGAAGGGCGAGGCCAAGGCCCCCGCGAAGTCCAAGTCGAAGTCCTGACCCCCCGCCGCGATTGGCCGGGCGGACATATTCAAAAAACTTGACAATTTTGAATATCGTTCTACGATGGGCTCCGCCATGGAGCCCACCCGCCCGGCCGTCGTCGTCCTGAAATCCCGCGCCCAGCTCGACGCCCTCGTCTCCCCGATCCGGCTCGAGATCCTCGAGCAGTTCCGCGATCGGCGCGCCCTCGCAATCGCCGACGTCGCCCGCCGGATGGAGCGCTCCGCCACTTCCCTGACGTATCACGTGGCGAAGCTCGCCCGCGCCGGCATCCTCGTCCGGACCGGGATGCGCCGCTCGGGCGGCCGATCCCACTCCCTCTACGCGCTGGCCGGCGAGAGGCTCGCCGTCGGCGTCCGCGCCGGCTCGCGGCCGGCACTCGACGCCGCCTCACGCTCCATCGCCACGATGCTTCGTCTCGCGGCGCGCGAGGCGGGGCGCGCGCTCGCGGCCGGGTGCGGCGACGCCCGCCGGAAGAGCGCGAGCCCGTTCGTGCGGCGCATCCGGACGCGGCTCACCGACGCCGACGCGGAGAGTCTCGCGCGCCGTCTCGAGGAGCTTCAGGAGTGGCTCGCCTCGTGCGACGGAGGAAGAGCCGGTCGCCCTCACGCAGTGACCGTCGTCGTGGTGCCGCTCGCCCCGCGCGGGCGGCGGAAGGAGAGCCGATGAACCTTGGAGAGTTCCGATCTTCGGTCCGATCCGCGGCGCGCGTGCCGCTCCTCTTCGAGGGGACGGTGACGCGGCTCGGCATCGAGAGCCCCTGGACCATGCACGTCTCACCGGCAGGGAAGTTCGCGCTGCGCATCGTCGGCCGCGTCCCGCGATCGATCGGTTTCGACGGCTCGGCCGTCTGGGCGGCGGACGCCTCCGGGACGTCGCGCACGCTCCTCTTCGACGAGCGCGACGCGTGGTACGTGCCGCTCGCGGCCGCGACGCATGCGTGGCTCGACGGTCCCGAGCCGGCGCGCGCCGCGATCGTCGAGCCGGGCGACGGCCCCGACGTGACGATCGCCATGAGCCTCGACGAGAGCGCGCCGCCCTGCCGGCTGGTCTTCGATCGCACCACGCGTCTTCCGCGCGCCGTCATCGTCCCGGGGAACCACGCCGGGGGCCAGCGGTGGGAGTTCACGGACTTCCGCGAGGCTCACGGCACGCGATTCCCGCACACTCTCGTTCATACGAAGCCGGGGACGGTGAACACGTACCGGGTCGATCGCGTGCGCTCGGTCGCGTCGATCGCGGACGCCGCCTTCTCACCCACCCCCTCGCCCCGGCGAGCCGTCTTCCCGCCGGAGCCCCGCCCGGTCTCCCTCGAGCTCGCGGTCACCGGCCACCTCGTGTGCCGGCCCCGACTCTCGGGCCGGGAGGCCGGCGCCTTCATCTTCGACACCGGCGCGGGCGTCCCGCTCGTCTCCCGCGCCGCGGCGGAGGCCGCGGGTATGGCGGCCTTCGGCCGAACGGCGATGAGCGGGGCCGGCGCGGCGATCCGCGAGGCGACTCTTCGCGACGGGGCCCCGTTCGAGCTCGGCGGGGTCGAGATGCCCGATCTCTGCTTTCTCGAGGCCGACCTGTCGTCGTTGAGCGGGGCGCTCGGCGTCGAGATCGAGGGGGTCGTCGGTTACGACGTGCTGGCGCGGACGGTCGCCGAGATCGACCTGGCCGCGCCGTCCATCACGCTGCACGACCCCGGAGCGTACCGGCTCGCCGGGGGGTCTTGGCAGGAGCTGCTGCTCCGCAGGAACCACCCGCTCGTGCGCTGCCGCTTCGAAGGGGATCGCGAGGGGCTCTTTCTCTGGGACACCGGGGCCGGTTCCGCGCCCGTGATCTTCACCGCCCCCACCGTCCAGAGGCTGGGCCTTCTCGACGAACGGGAGACGACCACGGCGCGCGCCATGGGCGCCGGGGGGGAGATGGAGGTCCGGATCGGGACGCTCGCGTACCTCGAAATCGCGGGGCGGCGGATGGAGCAGGTCCAGGCGGTCTTCCCGTCGCCTCAGGAGGGCGCCCTGGGCGATCCGTGCATCGCCGGCCTTATCGGCAATCCTCTCCTCACCCCCTTCCGTGTCGTCATGAACTACCCTGCGGGACTCATCGCGTTCGTCGAAAAGGTGTCCTGAGGTCACGCCCGATGTCCGTCGGCCTGCGCACGGAGAATCTCAAGAAGGTCTTTCACACGCCGCCTCCCGCCGCCGCGGGGGCGCGCCCGGTCGGCATCCTCGCGACGCGGAGCCGCGTCGGGCCCCGGGACAAGCCGAAGGACGACGTGGTCGCCCTCGACGGGATCTCGCTCGAGGTCAAGCCGGGGGAGATCTTCGGGCTGCTCGGCCCGAACGGCGCGGGGAAGTCGACGACCGTCGGGGTCCTCACGACGAGGGTGACCCCGACGTCGGGCGGGGCCTTCGTCGGGGAGCACAGCGTCACCCGGGAGAGGACCGCGGTGAAGCGGCTCATCGGCGTCGTACCCCAGCGGCCGAACCTCGACTTCGGCCTCACGGCGCGCGAGATCCTCACCTTCCACGGCGCCTACTTCGGCATGGGCGCCGCCGAGCGCGCCGCGATCGCGCAGGCCCTCCTCGATCGCTTCAAGCTCGGGGATCGCGCCGACCAGCTCCTCTTCGGCTTCTCGGGCGGAATGCTCCAAAGATTGTCGATCGCGCGGGCCATGGTGCACGACCCCCGCGTGCTCTTCCTCGACGAGCCGAGCGCCGGCCTCGACCCCCAGACGCGGCTGCTGCTGTGGGAGATCGTCCGCGAGTACAACGCGCGCGGCAAGACCATCCTGATGACGACGCACAACATGGAGGAGGCCGACGGTCTCTGCCACCGCGTCGCGATCATCGATCACGGGAGGGTGATCGCCCTCGGCACCCCCGACGAGCTGAAGCGCTCCGTGCCGGGCGGCTACCTCGTGAGGCTCCAGTTCGATCGCGCCGTCCCGAAGCTCCTCGACGTCCTGCGCGCGCTCCCCGGCGTCACCGAGGTGCGGCAGGGGGCGGGGGCGAGCGTCGATATGTACGCCGACCGGGGAGGGGCGCTGATCCCGATCCTGGTGAACACGGCGCAGGAGAGCGGCGTCGACATCCTCGACGTGCACATCTCGGCTCCGAGCCTCGAGAACCTCTTCCTCCACCACACGGGAAGGAGCCTCCGCGAATGAACTGGAAGACGTTCCTGGCGATGCTGTCGCGCGACGCCCACGTGGCCCGGCGGAACTTCGTGCCGCTGCTCCTCCAGACGCTGCTGCAGCCGATGCTGTTCGTCTTCATCTTCGGCCGCGTCATGACGGGAAGCGGGCTCATGCCGCCGGAGTACAAGAGCCTCCTCCTCCCGGGGGTCATCGCCATCAGCATGATGCTCTCGGGGATCCAGGCCGTCGCCCTTCCGCTCGTGAGCGAGTTCCAGTTCACCCGCGAGATCGAGGACCGGCTCCTCGCGCCGATGGAGATCGAGTGGCTGGCGATCGAGAAGGTGGTCGCCGGCATGATCCAGGCCCTCGCGGCCGGGCTCGTCGTGATCCCTCTCGCGCGGCTCATCATGGGCCCGGGGACGAATCTGAGCTTCGACGCACCGCTGCGCTTCCTGGCCGTCTCGCTGATCGTCTCGTGCCTCGCGGCGGCGATCGGCCTCACGCTGGGGTGCTCGGTGGGACAGACGCAGATCGGGCTGATGTTCTCGCTCGTGCTGGCGCCGATGATCTTCTTCGGCTGCACCTACTACCCGTGGAGCGCACTCGACAAGTTCCCCATCATGCAGAAGGCGGTGCTGATCAACCCGCTGGTCTACGCGAGCGAGGGGTTCCGGGGAGCGCTGGTGCCGCAGTTCCCGCACCTGGGGGCGGGAGGGGTGATGGGCGCGCTCGTGCTCTTCGACGCCTTCTTCATCTTCCTCGGCCTGCGCCAGTTCCGGAAGAAGGCGATCGCTTAGGAGCGCGCCCGGGGGTGCTCCTATCCCGTGCAGGGACGTTTCGGCCGGGCGGACGCCGTGATACTCTGTCGGGATGCGCTTCCGGATCCTTCCCCGCCTTTTCGCCTGCTTCGCTCTCGCCGCCGCCTCCGCCGCCAGCGCCCAGACCCCCGAGGGGTTCGGGGAGAACACGACAGGCGGCGCCGGCAAGCCGATCGTCCACGTCACGAACCTCATGGACAACGATCCCAACCAGGCGGTCATCGCCGGAAGCCTCCGGGCGGCGGTCCACGGGAGCAACCGCATCATCGTCTTCGACGTCGGCGGGACGATCACGCTGAGACAGAAGCTCGACATGCGAAGCCAGAGCAACGTCACGGTCGACGGCACGACCGCGCCGTCGCCGGGGATCACGCTCCGCCTCAACCAGTTCGAGATTCGCGACTCGCACAACATCATCGTGCGAAACCTGCGCCTTCGAGACACCGCCGACCTGGACGACATCACTCCCGGCTTCATCCTCTTCAAGAACTGCTCGGACGTCTGGCTCGATCATCTGTCCGCCAGCCGCATCAGCGACGAGTCGATAGGCGTCTTCGGCGGCACCCCAGCGGAAGGGGCCCCCGTCGACGTGACCGTCTCGTGGTGCCTCATCACCGACGCGCTGCACACCGTGAGCCACGGGAAGGGACTGCTCGTCTCGGGTCCCGGCAGCGGGGACGCCAACGTGCCGATCACCGGCGCCTTCGCTGATCGCGTCTCGGTGCACCACAACATCTTCAACAACAACCCGGAGAGGAACCCCCAGATCAGCGGGAACAACAACACGGCCACGGCGATGCCGCTCGTGGACATCCGGAACAACCTCGTCCACAACTGGATAGATTACGGCACGCGCATCCGGTTCAACGGCACCGGGAACGTCGTGAAGAACATCTACCTCTCGAACGTGAAGCCGAACTTCGCCCTCCTCCTCGAGCAGAACGGCCCCGTCTTCACCTCGGGAAACATGGCGCCGGCGCAGGGGGCCGGGGTCGACATCAACACGCTCGGGAACGCCGGCTCCGCGATCACCGCGCCGCCGATCACCGAGGACAGCGTCGCCTCGCTGCCGGCGGTCCTCCTCGGTGACGGGATCACGACGGGGGCCGGCGCCCTCCCGCGCGACGCCGTGGATGCGAACGCGATCGCGCGCGTCGCCGCGGATCTCGGATCGAGCCTCCAGACGTGCTCGGCGCTCGGGGGGACGGGGTGCTCGGCGGGATCGATCTGCAACGGCGGGACGTTCACCGCTTCGAGCGATTTCGGAAGCCTCTGCTGCGTCGCCGGAACGTGCATGGCGCCGCCGGGGCAGGACACCGACGGCGACGGCGTGGAGGACGCGGTGGACGACTGCCCGGCGATCTACAACCCGTCGCAGACCGACACCGACGGCGACGGCGCCGGGGACGCGTGCGATCTGACCGTCACCTTCCCTCTCGCCGGAGACATCCTCTGCAGCGATCCGCCGCCCCTCGTCCAGTGGACGCCGAAGACTTACGACCGGTTCAAGCTCTTCGTCGGCGCGAACGCGGCGTTTACGGTCAAGGTCTCGAGCGGAAGCACGCTCCTCAAGACCCCCTCGTACCAGGTGCCCGCGAAGAAGTGGGCGAAGATCTGCGGGAAGGCGAGCCCCAGCCTCTTCTTCCGGGTGCTCGGGAAGGTCGCGGGAACGCACACGTCGGAGCTGAGCGCGGTGGACGCCGTCGTCGTCAAGTAGACGGCACGACGCCACGCGGACCCTTCAACCGGACCGTTCGAGAGGAAACGATGCGAAGACTCCTGGTCGGCACGATGGTCGTCGTCTTCGGGGCGTGGGCCGGGGCGCGGGCGCAGTCCGTCCCCTCGGGGTTCGAGTTCCAGGTGAACACCTACACGATGGGCGTCCAGTCGGGACCCGCGATGTCCGGAGATGCGCGGGGGAACTTCGTCGTGGTCTGGACGAGCGTGGGCCAGGACGGGGACGCGGGGGGGATCTTCGGCCAGCGGTTTGCCAGCAGCGGCGTGCCGCAGGGAAGCGAGTTCCAGGTCAACACCTACACATCGGGCAGTCAGTTCGGGCCCGCCGTCGCGATGTCGGGCTTCGGGAGCTTCGTCGTCGTCTGGTCCAGCTTCGGCCGGGACGGAAACGGCTACGCCGTCGTCGGGCAGAGGTTCGACAGCCTGGGCGGAAAGCTCGGCGTCGAGTTCCAGGTGAACACCTACACGGCGGGCGACCAGTACTACCCGGCCGCGGCTGCGGACGCCGGCGGGAGCTTCATCGTCGTGTGGCGCGACGTGGGGGCGGGGCTCAAGGTCGTCGCGCGGCGGTTCGACGGTCTCGGAAACGCGCGCGGCGGGGAGTTCGCCGTCACGACGTCCACATCCAACTTGCAGACGAACCCCTCGGTCGCCGCAGATCCTGCGGGGAACTTCGTCGTCGCGTGGCAGCAGAAGGCGCCGGCAGCCCCCAACTGGTCGGTGTCGGCGCGTCGGTTCAACGGCGCTGGCGCCGCGACGACACCCGACATCCTCGTCAGCTCGTACACGAGCGCGGACGAGCGCCAGCCCACACTGGCGATGGCGGCCGACGGCAGCTTCGTCGTCGTCTGGGCGCGCGACACCGGAACGAGCTACGCCGCGATGGGCCAGAGGTACTCCTCGGCGGGCGCCCCCACGGCGGGTCCGTTCCTCGTGGCCGCCTCGACGAGCGAGAACACGCGCGTGCCGCGCCTGGCGGGAGATCCGGTCGGCAACTTCGTCGTCTCGTGGACGGGCGACGACGGCTCGGGGTACGGCACCTTCGCGCGGCTCTTCAACAACGCCGGGCAGAAGCGCGGCCCCGAGTTCGCGCTCAATACGTACACCACCTCGAACCAGCTCGCCTCGGGCGTCCACATGGACACCGACGGGAACTTCGTGACCGCGTGGCAGAGCGCCGGGGAGGACGGATCGGGGGACGGGATCTTCGCCCAGCAGTTTGCGTGCACCGACGTCGACCTGGACGGCATCTGCGATCTCCAGGACGTCGTCGTGACGAACCCTCTGGTCTCGGACACGCTCGATTGCAGCAACCCGCTCGCCCTCCAGCCGACCATCCAGTGGGACGGCGGGGCGTACGACAAGTTCCGCGTCCTCATCGCCGCCGACGCCCAGTTCACGACGGCGAACCGCGTCACGAGCGGATCGACCCTCCTCAAGACCCGCTCCTACACCCCGCCCGCCAGGAAGTGGAAGAAGGTCTGCGATCGGGCGACGGCGATCAACTCGGTGACCCCCCAGGTCTTCGTCGAGGTCTACGGCGTGGACGTCAGCGTGCCGAAGAGCGCGCCGAACCGGACGACTCTCAGCCAGACCGTGCAGGTGGCCGTGGCGCCTTGAAGAGGCGCTCGAGGTTGGCCCGGTGGAGGGGGTTCCCGGGGGCGAGGCGCATCGCCTCCTTCTGCGCGGTGAGAGCCGCCAGGCGATCCCCGGACAGCACCGCGAGGTTGGCGAGGTACTGGTAGACGAGCGCGCTCCGGGCCGGGCCGTTCAACCCTTCCGCCCTTTCCAGGAGACCCCGCGCCTCGGCGACCTTTCGCGACTCGACCGCCTGGCGCGCCGCGTCGCAGAGACGATCGACCTCCGCGCGCGCCGCGGCGTCGGGGGGCGGAAGCGACGCCGCCTCTCGCTGCCACAGCTCGGCCGCCCGCCCGAGGAACGCCCCGAAGTCCTCGCGGGCCAGATCGCGGGAGGGCCAGAGCGGATCGAGCCGCGCGTCGAGCTCGAAGTACTCGAGACGCACCGGCCCCGGAAGAAACGTCGTGGTCGGGACGAGGCCGGGGGTGAGGCGCGCGAGGAGGCCGAGATCCGGGGCGGCCGCCTTCCCCGCCGCGCCGATCTCGAAGGGGTTCCCGAAGAACGTCTCGATGGCGCGCTCGTCGCCGGCGCCGGCCTCCGCGGAGGCGGGCAGCGCCACGCGGCGCGGCCGGTAGAAGAAGCGGAAGACAGGGTCCTCCGCCATCTCGCGATCGCTGAGGTAGTAGGGATCGAACGAGCCCGAGGCGTTGTACCAGACGATGGCATCGGGCCGCCGATCGAGGACGTACGTCCCCCATCCGCGCCGGTGCCCCGCCCAGCCGACCGAGACGACGAAGACGGGGCGGTTCGCGATGTTCTCGTCGGTCAGGCCGAGCATGTCGATCGCGGGAAGCTCCGACACGTAGGGAAGCGCCCCCGCGGTGTTCACGGCGATCGTCGATCCCGCGGGCAGGTGCCCCTTCATCCACTCCCCCGCCGCCTCCCCCACGATCGCCGTGCGCGACGCGACGAAGGCTCGGTACCCCTGCGGTCCGACCTGCCCCGCGGCCGCCGAGAGGAGGCATGCGGTGAGGGCGACGAGGGCGCGTGGCGTCGCGCGCGCGGCGAGACGCTCCGCGAGCGCCGCGATCGAGGTGGCCGCAATCGCGGCGGCGATCGGGAGGGCCGGGATGAAGAAGCGGAAGAAGGGCATGAAGTCCCCCCCCACCGCGACGACGTAAAGAATCCAGGCGATGGGGAGCATCGCGAGGACCGAGATGGAGACCGCGGGGGCGCGCCCCGCCCGGCGCGCGCGCCACGCCACGCCCAGCGGCGCCGCGGCGACGGCGAGCGCCAGGACCGGGTAGCCGAGGCACCACTCGCCGAGGTGCCTGGCGCCGGTCAGGATCTGCTCCCACCCTCCCGTCACCTTCGCGGTGAAGGTGTTCGGGACGAGCTTGCCGTAGTACCAGAGCCGCCAGCCGAAGTAGGCCCCGTACAGGGCCGCGAAGACGGCCGCGGCGCGAATCGACGCCGCGAGAGGCGGCCTCGCGCCGTCGCGCCACCACGCGCAGAGAAAGAGGGCCACGAGCGTCAGGCCGAACCAGAGCCCCCCTTCGGGGCGCGTGAGCGCGGCGGCGACGAACGCCAGCGTCGAGGCCGCGCCCGGACGATCATCTCTCAGCGCGAGGGCGACGCTCAGCGAGACGAGCGCGGTGAAGAGCATCGTCTCCATCGCCGACGTCGCCCAGTAGGCGAAGGCCGGAAGCGGAAGGAGAAGGAGCGGCGACAGCGGCAGCGCCGCCCGGCGCCTCGGAGCGTCGCCTCGCATCGCGAGCTCGAGCCGGACGGCGGCCGCGACGGCCGCGATCGCCGCGAGGAGCGAGATCCACGGAAGCGCGGCGGCGGGATCCATCCCGGCGCGCAGCATCCCCGCCGAGAGGATCACGTGGAGGAAGTTCGTGTACCCCTCGACTTTCTCGCCCGGGTTGTAGACGAGGCCGTTCCCCGCGACGAGGTTCCGCGCGTAACGGAAGGAGATGTACGTGTCGTCGAGGAGATAGCCGTGGTAGCGGACGAGGCCGGCGGCGAAGAGGGCGGCGGCGAGGAGCGAGCCGATGACGACGGCGCGGTGCCGGCGCCACGCGAAGGGCAGACATCGAAGCCGCATGGGGGGCGATTCTACTCCGCGACTCGGAGAGATCGCACACGCGCCTCGGGACTCGGGTCGCGCCCGCCGCGGCCGCGTGCTAGTTTTCCGGCGCCGTCGACGCGTCACCCAACAGGAGACCACGATGAAGCCACTCTGCGCCGGAATCCTCCTCACGGTCCTCGCACCGGCCGGCCTGGCCCTCGCCCAGGGGGGCCCCTCGAAGGCCGGGACGGAGTTCATCGTCAACTCGTACACGACCAACAGCCAGACCCAGAGCGCCGTCGGCATGACGGCCAACGGCGACTTCGTCGTCGCGTGGCACGCCCCGGGATCGAGCGGGTACCCGGTCTCCGCGCAACTCTTCGACGCCTCGGGCGCCGCGGTCGGCCTCGAGTTCCAGGTCAACGCCGCGACGACGTCGTACAACACGCGGCCTCGCGTGGCGGTGGCCGGGAACGGCTTCGTCGTCGTCTGGCGGGAGTCGTACGGCTCGACCTACCTCGTCCACGCCCGGCGGTATGACAGCGCCGGCGCACCGAAAGGCCCCCAGTTTCAGGTCAACACCGACACGAGCTCGCTCGTCGAGCCCAACGTCGCGTCGGACCCGAACGGCGCCTTCGTGGTCGTCTGGAGCGGGTCCGACGGCTCGGGGGACGGCATCCTCGCGCGCCGCTTCAACTCGAGCGGAGCCCCCCTCGACGCGCAGGAGTTCCTCGTGAACTCGTACACCACCGGCGAGCAGGACGTCCCCGCGGTCGCCTACGCCGGCGGGAACTTCGTCGTCGTGTGGGAGGGGCCCGGGCTGGGGGACGCGAGCGGGATCCACGGGAAGCGTTTCACCTCGAGCGGCGCGGCGATCGGGGGCGAGTTCCTCGTCAATTCCTACACGGGCTCGTACCAGAGGCAGGCGGCCGTCGCCGGGGATGCCACGGGCGACTTCGTGGTGGCGTGGGCCAGCAACTTGCAGGACGGGAGCTCGTACGGCGTCTTCGGACAGAAGTTCGGAGCCAATGGGAACGCGAAGGGGCAGGAGTTCCAGATCAGCAGCTTCGTCACCGGCGCTCAGGAGTACCCCTCGGTCGCGATGAACGCCTCCGGCGATTTCGTCGTCGCCTGGACGAGCTACGGCGGGCAGGACGGCAGCGGGGGGGGAGTTTTCGGCCAGGCCTTCCGAAGCTCCGGCGGGATGCTCGGGAGCGAATTCGCCGCAAACGTCTTCACGACGGGCGATCAGGTCGTGCCATCCGTCGGGATCGACACGTCGGGGAACTTCACCGTCGCGTGGCAGAGCTTCGGGCAGGACGGCGACAATTACGGCATCGTCGCGCAGCTCTTCTGCGGCCCGGGTCAGGACAAGGACGGCGACGGCGTCTGCGACGCCTCGGACAACTGCCCGAACGACGCGAACCCGACGCAGAGCGACGCCGACGGGGACGGGATCGGCGACGCCTGCGACGTCTTCATCACGTCGCCGGCGAACGCCCAGAACCTCGACTGCACCGATCCGAACACGACGCGGCCGACGATCTTGTGGAACAAGGGGAACTACGACAGGTTCCGCGTCTTCTTCTCGGGGAACGCCGCCTTCACGAAGGCGGCGCGCGTGTCGAGCGGCAGCACGCTGCTCGTGACGAACTCGTATTCGCCGACCGTGAGGAAATGGAAGAAGGCCTGCGGCAAGGCGATCGCGGCGAACCCCGGCGCGCACCAGATGTTCATCCGGGTGTTCGGCGTGGACGCTCAGCTTGCGAGCGGAGACCCGAACCGGAAGACGTTCAGCCAGGTCGTGAACGTGGGGATCGTGCCGTAGGGCGGCTCTCGAGCCCTCAGGCGACGGGGCAGGCTTCGAACGCCCCCACCGCCGCCAGGAGATCATCCCGGGAGAAGGGCTTCTGGAGGCGGGGCGCGGCGGCAAGGATCGGATCGCAGATCCCGGCGGCCCCCGGGACGTCGCCGCTCGCGAAGAGAACGCGCCCCGACATCTCGGGCCTGCGGCTGAGCAGAGCGCGCACGAACTCGACTCCTCCCATGCGGGGCATTTTGACGTCGGTGATGACCAGGTCGAACTCTTCCTCCTCCGCCCGCCGAAGCGCAACTTCCCCGTCCGGGGCCGTCACGACGGCGTGACCCGGCTGCGTCAGGACGGTGCGCGCGAAATCGAGGATCATCGGCTCGTCGTCCACCAGAAGGATCTTCAGTCCCGGCAACGCGGTCCTGCCGGCGACGGGGGCGCTTTCGCGCCGCCCTCCTGCCGGAGCGACGGGGCGCGCGCGGTCCCCCGCGACATCCTCGAGAACGGGGAGGGAGACGGCGAACGAGGCCCCGCCCCCCGCGCGATTGAACGCCTTGATGTCTCCACCGTGCTCCAGCACGATTCCGTAGCAGATGCTCAGGCCCAGGCCGGTGCCTCTCCCGGCATCCTTTGTCGTGAAGAACGGATCGAAAACGTGAGGGAGGGCCGACTCGGCGATTCCCGGACCCTCGTCGCTGATGACCGCCTCGATGCGCCCATCCCGGAGCCTCGTGTCGATGCGGATCGCCCCGACCCTGCCGTGCCCGACCATCGCCTGCTCGGCGTTCGTGAGAAGATTGACGAAGACCTGCTGGAGCTGATTGGAGTCGAGCATCGTCTTCGGGAGATCCGGAGCCATCTCGGTGTGCACCGTGATGTTCGCGACCTTCAGCTCGTATTCGCGAAGCTGGATCGACTTGACGATCACTTCGTTGAGCTGGAGGTGGCGCTTCTCCGGCTCCTGCTTCCTCGCGAACGAGAGGAGGTTCCTGACGATCCCTGCGGCCCGCGTCGCCTGGTCGGCGACTCTCTCGAGAGGAACGCGCTGTGAGTTCAGATCGTCGCTCTGCAGGGCCAGGTGGGTGTATCCGATGACGCTCGTGAGGGGATTGTTGAGCTCGTGGGCCACTCCGGAAGCCAGCCTGCCGATGCTCGCCAGCTTCTCGGACTGAAGCAGGTGCTGCCGGGCCTCCTGAAGCTCGGCGGCCCGTCTCGTCAGGTCCTCGTTCGCGCTCTTCAGCCGGACCGTCAGCGCTTCGTTCTCCCGCCGGCGCGACCATCCGGCCAGCATGTTCGTGGCCTTCTGGATGATCTCGGACCGGGTGAAGGGCTTGTTCAGGAAATCCCACTCGTCCTGCGCCTGAGGGCCGAAGATTCCGCCGATATCCGACAGCGATCGGTCCTGGTACGCGGTGACGAACGTCACCAGGATTCTCGGATCCAGAGCGCGGAGCTGCCGGACGGTCTCGAGCCCGTCGATCCCGCCCGGCATCCGCATGTCGACGAAGCACGCGCAGAGCGAGCCCCCGCGATGATAGATCCCCGTGGCCAGCCGGACCGCCTGCTCTCCGCTGTCGGCGAGGGTCAGCGTGCAGCGGACGGCGAATCCGTCCACCGGCGGCGCTTCTCCCCTCGAGGATCGGGGGAGATCCATGGCGACCCGCGGCGAGAGAAGATCCTCGTACACTTTGAGGATTCCCGGCTCGTCGTCGACGGCAAGTATCGCGTCATGCATGTCGTTCATGCGGCGTCACTCCTCGGCAGTTCGACGATCATCTTCGTACCCTTGGTCGGCGCGCTCCATCCCAAGCGGACGTCGCCACGAGTTCGCCGGGCGAGACGGCGGCAGATCCCGAGTCCGAGTCCGGTTCCCTCCCTGGGCCCCTTGGTCGTGAACGTGGTCTCGAACAGTTTGGCCTGATGATCCAACGCGATGCCCGCGCCGTTGTCCTGAACGCGAACCTCGATGAACCTCGGACTGTCGACGATCTCGATCAGGATCTCCCCCTCGCCGCGGGCGCGGGCCGCGTCGATGGCCTGCATCGCGTTTCGGAGCAGGTTCGTGAAGATCTGCACGAGCTCGCCGCGATCGGCCCGGACTCTCAACGCCGCGCGCTCTTTCGCCATCTCGACGCGGATCGCCCGCTTCTCGATGGGATCGCGGAGGACCTCGATCGACTCTTCGACAACCTGGGCCACGTCGAGTTCCTCCAGCGTGATCGCGGATCGGCTCATCGATCTCATGCCCTCGACGATTCTGGTGACACGCTCGATCTCCTTGAGGAGAAAATCGATCTGATGGGCGCGCTGGTCGTGGAGTCGCCTGAAGCCGCCGAGGATTCGCTTCAGGTTGTCGAGGTCTTCTTCCAGGAGGGGAACCGTGCCGCAGCCGTCACGCCCCGGGACCCGGCGCCTGAAAGAGGCCTCCAGCGCGGGCAGGCCTCCCGATCGGTACTCCTCCGACCACCCCTCCACGATTTGCTCGAGGACTTGAAGAAGCGGACCGTGATGGCTTCCCAACTCGTGCCGCTCGTTCTCGAGCCGGCCGTAGACCGCGGCGATGGGATTGAGGATTTCGTGGGCCGCCTGGCCGGCGACCTCCCCGACCGCCGCCAGACGGCTGGACTGCAAGAGTGCCTCCTGCGCTTCCTTCGTCGCGGCCCGGGAGAGCTGGAGGCTCTCGGCCATCTGGTTGAAGGAGCGCGCGAGGCGCCCGATCTCGCCGGCCCAGGTCTCGGGCACGCGGGAATTGAAATCGCCCGCGGCGACGCGGGACAGGCGCTCGGACAGCCGCTCGATCGGGTGAATCAGGTATCGGAGGGACACGAGAACGACCAGGGAGCCGAAGGCGACGGAGAGCGTGAAGAGACCCACGGCGGATCGGAGCGCCCGGCGCAACCCGTCCTCCATGTGGCGCCGGCTCAACCCGACCCGGACCGTTCCGTCCAGATCGACCCTCCCCTGCGCCGGAACACCGAACGTCGCCTCGACCTCGGGATCGACGCGGGCCGCTCCAGCGCGGGATCGGGAGTTGATCAGCATCTCGACCTCGAAGAGGCTCGCGTCCGGTTCCCGCGATGGATCCGCCGCCGACCCGTACCCCGGCTTCCATCTCTCGAGAAGAATCTCCCCGCCGTGATCGGAGAACGCGATGTGCACGATGTCCCTGTCGTCGAAGGCACGGTCCGCGATCTCCGCCAGCACGACTCCGTCGCGGGTCATGACGGCGTAGCGGGACGTGAACGCGAGCGCCCACGCAATCGTCCGGACGCGCCCCTCCACCTGGTCCGCGAGGGACTGCCGGGACTCATCGTACAGATACCAGCCCGTTCCCGCGCTGGTGGGGACGACGAGGAGAAAGAAGAGAGCGAGGAATCTCGCCCGGAGGGAAAACCGCAGGATCGGGAGCCTCACTCCCCGCGCGGCGCTCACTCGACGATCCGATCCGCGGCACGAAGGGTCTCGGGAGCTATCGAGAGATTGAGAGTTCCTTCCGTCCGGCGATTGATGACGAGGCGAGGGTGCTCCGGCGCCTCCACGCGATCTCCGGCGAGCGCCCCCTGGACGTTGACTCTCCTCAACATCCGCGCCGCCTGGCGGCCGATCTCCGCGTAGTCGGGAGAGAGCGAGAGAAGGGCCCCCGCGCTCACGTAGGCTTCGGAGAAGACGAGGAGGGGAACCTTCACTTCGAGCGAGAGGTTGAGCACGAACTGGAACGATTCCCTGCTGAAGCACGTGCTGTCGGGGATCAGCCAGAGGGCCTGAACCTTGCCCACGAGGTCGCGGACGACGCCCGGGACGTCGTTCGCGCTCGAGACGGGCCGGGGGATCAAGTCGAGGCCGAGGAGCTTCGCCTTCCTGCCCGCGTCCTCGATCAGGCTCGCGGAATGGGCGGGGTCGAAGACGACGCCGACGGTCGTGACCCCGGGAAGCGCCCGCCTCAGCGCCCGGAACTGGGTCTCCGGGTCGACGTTGAGCGAGATTCCCGAGACGTTCTTCGCGCTCAGGACCGACTCCGAAACTCCCATCGCCATGCAGAACACGACGGGGATGTCGGGAATCTGCGGAGCGAGAATCTCCGTCGCCAACGAGCCCACGGTGAGAACCGCGTCGGGCTTCTGCTCCCGAATCTCGCGAAGCACCCATGCCCCTTCGGCCACGTCACCTTTCAGGCTCATGACGACGACGGGCGACCCTGTTTCGGCCCTGAAAGCGTCGACCGCTGCGCGGTAGGGCGCCAGGTCCTGGCTCAGCGCGATCACGACACCGCGGCCGCCCGCCCGGATCGCGGCCCCCGGGGCGGGTGAGAATCCCACCGCAAGAAGCAACACCGACACCGGCAGGACGCGTCGCATCGACCGACTGGCCTCCGTCAAAACGTCTCGAGAAACTTGAGGACGACCCAGCGGCCGGGCTGGACGATCTGATCCTGCGTGTGCTCGAACGAACCGGGGACGAAGTTATCCCGGTTGAGCAGGTTGGAGACGGTCATCGACAGGCTCGCTGAATTCACGTTCAGCCGGTACAGGAGTGTGAAGTTGACGGTCTCGAAGGGAGGCGTTCTGTCGCCCGCGAGCGTTCGCCTCTCCCCGGCGTACAGGATCTCGGTGGATGCGAACAGGCTCCGCTCCAGGATCGGAACCGAGACGCCCGACTTGACAATCTGCCGAGGCGAGTTGGTCAGCCACGATCCGTCGCCGTCCACCCCGCTCGTGTAGCTCGCGCTGGCGAACGCGAGGAGCCCCGACCCGAGGGCGACGCGGCCTTCGGCCTCCACCCCTTCCGTTCGCGCGCTGTCGACGTTCTCGAAACGAGAGAGTCCGCTCGGCCGCAGGACGGGCGTGATGAGATCCGTCACGTCGTTTCTGAAGGCGGTCACCGAAAGCGTCTCAGCGACGCCCAGCCTTTGCTCGTAGGTCGCCTCGTAACTCACGACCCGCTCGGGGACGAGACGGGCCGGGGTCTCCAGGCTCACCCCGTCCACGTAGAAACGCTCGTAGACGTTCGGGGCCCGGTAGGCCGAGCCCGCGAGGAGCTTCAGGGTCGAAGCCGGCGAGAAGTGCAGAAACGCGGCGGCCCGAGGGTTGAGAGCGAGGCCGAAATCGTCGTGGTGATCGAGACGCGAGCCGAGGTCGAGCGAGAACATGCGCGAGATCTTCCATTCGTCCTGGACGAAGAGGGCCCACTGGTTGAATTGGGTCGTGGTGTCGAGGTACTTGAAGTACGGCGCCCGATCGAAGTTGAGCATCTTCGCGCTGAACGTCGCCTCGTAGCTCTGACTCACCGTCAGGCGATGCGAAGGGGTGCTCTGCCAGGCGAGGCTCACCTCCTCGCCGGTCCACCAGGCCGAGCCGGAGTCGTCGTTCAGGACCGTGGGCGGGCCGCTGTATGGATAGGCACCGTGGGTCGCATACCAGTCGGAGTAGCCGCGCGCGGTGATTTCGACCGATCGGCCGAGCCTGTGGACGTAGTGCACGTCAACGAGGGACGAAGTGTCTCGCGTGTACAACGAGCCGTCGCCGAACGCCGTGCCGAAAGAGGCGGTCGGGACCTGCTTCGCGCGGCTGTCGTTGAACGCGAGCACGCTGAAGTCGCCCCGGTCCCATCGGAGGGACTCCTGGTGCGTCGTCTCCCGATCGAGATCCCGCGCCCATCCGAAGTTGCTCGCCGGGGAGTCGAACTGCGGAAAGTACAGGTTCTCGCCGCGCGCATCCAGAATCGCCCCCGAGATCCGGTAGTCGGACCCACCCGCGGTCCGCGTGCCGTAGCTGACGGCGGATCCGTACCTGCCCCGGTTGCCGCCGATGAGTTCCGGGCGGAGGCCGCTGATCTCGGATCCCTTGCGCGTGATGACGTTGATCACCGCGAAGACCGCGTTCGTGCCGTACAGCGTGGAGCCGGGGCCTCGGACGATCTCGACCCGATCGACCGTCCCCAGGTCCAGCCCCGTGTCGGGCCCGATGGCTGCGGCCGAGTCGTAGACGTTTTCGTTGATGGGATGCCCGTCGAGGAGGAAGAGAACCCGGGAGTTGTAATCGCCCGGCCGGCCGAAGCCGCGCACGCCGACGTACGAGTAGTTGCGATCGTTGGAGACGTAGAAGCTGCGCACCGAGTCGAGCAGGTCGCCGAGCGTCAGGTAGCCGAACCGCTCGATCTCCTCGGAGGTGATGACCGTCACCGAGGAGGGCGCTTCGCTGAGAAGCTGGACGTGCTTGGCGGCAGCGGTGACGGTCGTCTCGTCGACGACGGCGAACTCGTCGTCGAGAGCGGCGGAGGTCGCTCCGCCGGGTTTCGTCTCGGCCGGAACGGAGCCGGGGATCAGCAACGTGAGAGACACCACGAGGAACGCGAGAACGGCGGGGCTCGATGACTTCATCGATCTCGACCTTTCAGCCCGCCTCGCGAGCCTCTTCACGCCCCCAACACCATGAATTCGGAAGAGTTCGTCCGACCTGCAGGGGCGTCGGCGGACATCGGAGAAAGATTATTTGTTCTCGGGGATTCATCCAGTTCCGATTGGCCGGGGATTCCGCGTCTTCTCGGATCGGGTTCGTCCTGGAGGCGGGAGGGCGAGGCGAAAAAGGCCCCTCCGTCGACGCTGGATGACGCTCGGGCGAGATCTAGGCGCGGCGAGATGGAGCTCGGCTCGAGGCGGCGGCCGGGCTCGGACGAGCGGTGTCAGGTGGCGGATGGCGCCGCGCCCGTCGGCGCCGCGAGCGCGAGGTCCCTAGTCGCAGTGCTGCGGGCTCTGCGCCGCGCCGGTGTCTCGGCTCTGGTTTCCGTACGTCCCGGTGCCTCCGGCGCAGCCGTTCTGCCCGCGGATCATGAAATACGTCGCCTGCCCCGGCGCCGGGCCGGCTCCCGGGTAGTCGAAGTACGACGTCGCCACGTTGTCGGCGAGGCACGACCCGGCCGCGAAATTCCCGAGCGGATAATCCGCGCCGGATCGTCCGAAGACGTCGTAGTGGGTTCCCATCCCCGCGGTCGACCCCTGGTCCACCCAGTGATACCTGAGGCCGTCGCCGGGGAGGTCCTCGATGTCCATGAGCACCACGGCGACGGGCGGCGCGAAGGACCCCGCATCGGCGTCGTTGCAGTCGTAGTTTCCGCACCCCGTCGCTCCGTCCCCGTCGGCGTCGAGAGGAGCGCCCACCGGGTTCGGGGTCGAGGCGTTCACGCACTGAACGGCCCCTGAATCGACCCTCACGGCGTCGTACCCGAGATCGCCGCACTTTCCGAGGCGGCAGTTCGGAATCGATACGCCAGAGGTCTCGGGCTTCTTGCCGAAGAGAACCCGCAGCCGGAAGCAGGCGTCGGCCGACACGGTGAGGCCGCTGAGCGAGGGGGCCGACGTCTCGGATCCGACGGGCGTCCACGTCATCGTCGCCGGCTGCACGAGGCCGTTCGCGTCGACGTTGGCGCAGGTGACCGGCGCCGCCTCCATCCTGTAGCGGATGAGCGGGAACTTCGCGTTCAGATCGAGGACACCCGTCCCCGCGGCGCGCGTCGGATCCGCGGGCGCCAGCGTCGGGTTCGTGCTCGGACGGATCGAGCCGTCGTGGTAGAGGACGTTCGGGGTCCACGAGGCGTTGACGGTCCTCGGACCGACTCCCGAGCAACCCGACACGCAGGCGAGCTGCGGCGTGGGTGCCTCCTGCCAGGGGATCACGTTCGGCAGGCCGGTGCTCGCGTTCGTCCCCCCGTTGACGATGTCCTTGAAAAAGAAATGGCCCGGTCGGAAGTCGCAGGGGGCCGGGTTCGTTCCGGGATTGACCGAAGCGCAAGGACCGTTGTGTCCGGTGCCGTCGTTGTTCCGCTTCATCGAGGCGATGGCGGCAAAGGCGAAGTACCGGGAGACGCTGCCGTCCGCGCACTTCGCGTCATCCGCGCACGTCATGCCCGCATTCGGCCCGGCCGGGCAGAAATCGCAGTCGCTCTCGAAGAAGCACGATTGGCCGGCGCGAGGTCCCGAGGTGCACGCGGTGCTCGTGGCGCCCGCGCAGATCGGCGTGTGATCGCACCCGACGTGAGCGGCCGGCCCCCGGAGGAGCACCGCCATCGGGTAGTCCTGCTGCCACATCCGCGAGTACTCCCCGAAGTAACTGTAGTGGGCCTGCTGCATGTCGGCGTACGGATTGAGCATGCCGTCGTCTGCGAACGGGAGGGACGTGTCCCGCACGTCGTCCATGCACCCGTCGATGCCGCCATTCCCCCAGTTGTTGCTCCCGAGACACGTGGCGCCCGGCGGGATCTGGAAGAACTGCGTCGCGGTGCGGGCGTCGAGGAACTGGGGGAGCCAGGACCCGGAGTCGTTTCCGCTGAACGCCGTCGCGCTGGCCATTCCGGTTCCGGAGTTTCCGCCGGCCGGGCTCACGCTCCGATTGCCGAACCCTATCTGCCAGAATGCGATGGATCCGTTGGTGACGACCCCGTTCGCGTCGCTCGTCACCTGCCACGGGGGCGGCGCGAAGTAGCCCAGGTCGGCGCACTGGAAGATGGCGAACCCGCCGAAGTCGAGGCAACTTGCGGCGGCGACCGAGGCGCCGAGGAGAAACGAGAGGGTGAGACCGAGCGGCCAGCGGACACGGTGCAGGATCGCCATGATGAGGCCCTCCTGAATCCGGACGTCTGGGACGAATGCCTCGTCGCCAGAGGTATACCGCGATCCTGATGCTGAGTCAACATTATAAAGGGCGGCGAAGTCGGTGGTAGGCTTGCCGGCCTTCGCGCGCGCACCGACCCGCGCCACCCGGCCCCGCACCGGAGAGTGCCGTCTTGACGGACCGCCCCATCGACACGCCGCCACCGAACGACGCCACGCCCACGGTGACGTCGGGGGGGATCGAATCCCGCACGACGCTGGGGTCCGGAGCTCCCGCGCTCCCCTTCCCGATGCCCGACTCGATCGGCGGCTACCACATCATCGGCCTCCTCGGCGAAGGGGGGATGGGCGTCGTCTGGGAGGCGGAGCAGCAGAGCCCCCGCCGCCGCGTCGCGGTGAAGGTCGTGCGGCAGGCGCAGGCCTTCGACCCGCTCCGGGCCCTCATGTTCCAGCGCGAGGCGGAGATGCTCGGGAGGCTCAAGCATCCCGGCATCGCCGCCATCTACGAGTCGGGGCGCACCGGCGACGGGCACGGCTTCTTCGCGATGGAGCTCGTCCGCGGCGAGATGCTCGACGAGTGGCTGGCGAAACGCCCCTCCCCGGTCACCCGCGACGAGATGACGCTCCGGCTCAGGATCTTCCGCTCGATCTGCGACGCGGTCAATTACGCCCACCAGCGCGGTGTCATCCACCGCGACCTCAAGCCGTCCAACCTCATCGTCACGAGCGAGGCGGTGAGCACCACCGGCGGCTCCGGCCCGCCGGCGCCGGCGGTCAAGATCCTCGACTTCGGCCTGGCGCGCCTCGCGGGGGCCGACGAGGACGGCGGGGGGATCCTCACCCTCGTCGGCGTCGTCCGGGGGACGCCGCAGTACATGAGCCCGGAGCAGGCGCGCGGCGAGCCGCGCACGATCGACCACCGCACCGACATCTACTCGCTCGGGGTGGTCCTCTACGAGATCCTCACGCGGAGCCGCCCGCACGAGCTGAAGGGGGCGCCCCTGACCGAGGCCGTGCGCGTCGTCTGCGACGAGCCGCCGCGACCGCTGCGCGAGGCGTGGCGCGGCACCTCCAGGCTCGACCGCGACCTCGAGACGATCGTCGGCAAGTCGCTCGAGAAGGAGGCGGATCGCAGGTACCAGAGCGCCGCGGCCCTCGGCGAGGACATCGAGCGCTACCTGACGTCCCAGCCGATCGCGGCGCGCGCGCCCAGCCGCGCGTATCTCGCGCGCACGTTCCTGAGGCGCCACCGGGTCGGCGCCTCGGTGGCCACCCTCCTCGCCGTCGTCCTCCTCGCCTTCGCGGCGAGCATGGCGGTGCAGGCCCGAAGGATCGCGGTCGAGCGCGATCGCGCGAACCGCGAGGCGGCGGCCTTCAAGCGGGTGTCGGACTTCATGGCCGGGATGTTCCGGGTGTCGGACCCCAGCGAGGCGCGCGGGAACAGCGTGACGGCGCGCGAGATTCTCGAGAAGGCCTCGAATGAGATTGAGACGGGGCTCGCCGACGATCCCGAGCTGAAGGCCCGGCTGCTCGGCACGATCGGGACGGTCTACCGGGGGCTCGGCCTCTTCTCGAAGGCCCAGCCGCTCCTCGAGCAGTCGGCCGCGACGTACGGGCGAGCGCTCGGCCCGGAGAGCCCCGACACGCTGAAGGCGATGCAGGAGGTCGGGATCGTTCTGGCCCAGCGGGGCCACTACGCCGAAGCGGAGAAAGTGGGGCGCGAGGTCCTCGAGGGGCAGCGCCGCGCCCTCGGCCCCGAGCACCCCGATCTGGCGCGCACCCTCAGCAACATCGCCGTCGCCGCGTGGTACCAGGGGCACCTCAAAGACGCCGAGAAGCTCCTCACCGAGTCGCTCGCTCTCAGCCGCCGCACGAAGGGTTCGGGCCATCCCGACACGCTGGGGCCGATGAACAACCTCGGCCTCGTGTACATGGACGAGGGGAAGTTCGCCGAGGCCGAGAAGCTCTTCAAGGACACGCTCGAGCTCCGCCGCCGCATCTCAGGTGAGGACCACCCGGACAGCCTGAAGTCCCTGCTGAACCTGGCCATCGTCACGGAGCGCCAGGGGCATCTCGCCGACGCCGAGAAACTCTTTCGCGAGTGCCTCGACCTTCGCCGGCGCGTCGTCGGCCCCGATCATCCCGACACCTTCGAGGCGATGAGCAGCCTGGTCGAGGTGTACTACGAAGAGGAGCGGTTCGCGGAGGCCGAGGCGCTGGGCCGGGAGACCCTCGACGGGCGCCGGCGCGTCCTCGGCCCCGATCATCCCGAAACGCTGACCTCGATGAACACTCTCGCGAACGTCTACGACACCGACGGGAAGCGCGCCGACGCCGAGCCGCTCTACCGCGAGACCCTCGAGCGCCGCCGCCGCGCGCTCGGGCCCGAGAGCCCCGAGGCGGTGCGCACGATGATCGATCTGGCCGAGTGCCTTCGGGGACAAGCTCGTCTCGACGAGGCCGAAAAGCTCCTGAACGACGCGCTCGCGATCCAGCAGCGCGTCCCCGACACCGATCGGGCCGAGATCGGTCTCACCTTCTACGGACTGGCCGGCGTCGCCGCGGTCCGGGGCGCGACGGACGCCGCGTTCGCAGATCTCCGGAAGGCCTTCGACGCGGGGCTCGATCCCCAGTTCGCGCGCAAGGTGGAGGTGGCTACGGAGTTCCGGTCGCTCCACGGAGATCCCCGGTTCGCCGCCGTCGTCGAGGAGGCGAAGAAAATCGCGAGCTCCCCCGGGTCGTGAGGCCGGCGGCGCCTCACTTCGCGGGCGCGGCGGCCTGCGTCTCCAGCATCCAGATGTCGGACTCGACCGAGATCTCACCGGCGTAGATCGTCCGGCCGTCCCTCGCCACGACGATCGCCTCGGGAGTGAGCGCGAACGGAAGTCCTGATCCCGGGGACTTGTGCCGCCCCGAGTCGACGTCGAGCAGGCCCAGGCCTCCGTCGTCCTCGACGTAGACGACGCGACGGCTGTCGGGGAGCCATCGGATCTTCTTGAACGCCGCGCTGACGACGCCGGCGACTTCGCGCGACCTCCCCGTGGTGAAATCGTAAACGCCCACACCGCTCATCGAGGCGCTCCCCTCCGTCATCGGCCCGACGAGGCGCCGGCCGTCCGGCGACCACGCGAGGGGGACGAGCCACTTCCCGCCCACGTCGAGGCCCTCGAGAGGCCGGGGGGTCTGCTCCTTCCACGGACGCGCCGGATCGAAGATGATCGCCCGGCGATCCTCGAGACCGACGATGGCGATCACCCGGTCGCCCGACGGCGAGTACTCGGGCCAGATCAGCCCGTCCTTCTCCGAATCGGTGAGCTGCCTCAGGCCGCTCCCGTCGGGGTGAATGCTCCAGCAGGCGTAGCGCCCGCTGCGGTTCGAGTAGAAGGCGATCTCGCGGCCGTCCGGCGACCAGGTGGGCCACCGGTCGCGGAAGGGATCGTCCGTGAGGCGCCTCACGTCCGAGCCGTCCACGCGGCTGACGAAGACGTCCTCCTGCCTCTCGCCGAAGTTGGTGAGGGCGAGCCACTCCCCGTCCGGCGAGACGCCGGTGGGGCTGAGCGACCCCGACCGCCGGATGAGGCGCCTCGGCTCGCCGATCGTCTCGGACGCCGGATCGAACGGGAGCGCGATCGGGTTCCGCGTCGACACCTCCGATCGGAAGACGATCCTCCCCGTCCTCGAGAGCGCGGGGAGCTCGGCCGCCGAGCTCACGCCGCTCGTGACCACCTCGGGCTCGCCGAGCCTCCGCCCGGTCGGCTCGTCGATCCGCACGCGCCACAGGTTCATCGTCCCGCCGCGATCGCTCGCGAAGTAGAGATACCGACCGTCGGGGGACCACGCCGGCGACCAGTCGAGAGCGGTGTCGGTCGTCATCGCGACCGGCGTCCCCCCGTCCGCCGCGATCGTGAACAGATCGCGCTGCCCGCGGTTGACGGCCCAGAACGCGATACGCCCCCCCGACGGGGACCAGGCGGGCTGCACGGCGTCGCCGTCGAAGATCTTCCTCGGCGCCCCGCCCGCGAGATCCACGACCCAGAGCTGGCTCGTGCTCTGCCGCGAGAAGGGGACGAAGATCTCCTCGGTGCAGAAGGCCAGGTGCTTGCCGTCGGGGGACCACGAGGGATGGAACCCGAAGTCGGTGAGGCGCCGCGCCGACTCCCCTGTCGCCCCGACGACGAAGAGACCCCCCTTCCGGTCGGACAGGTGGTACGCGATCGACGCGCCGTCGGGAGAGAAGGCCGGCGCCGTTTCGTCCCGGTGCGGATCTCCGGCGACGACGGTCGCGTTCCGGCCCCCCACGCGCTGCACGAGGATGTCCCACGTCCCCTTCTCGCGCCTCGCGAAGGCGAGCGAGCTTCCGTCGGGGGAGAGGCTGGGCGAGGACTCCTGTCCCGCCTGGTCCGTGAGCTGCGTGAAATGCGGCGAGAGGACGGCGGGTGCCTCCCCGCGCCGGGCGGCGTACCACGCGCCGAGAGCCGAGATCGCGGCGGCCGCGATCACCAGGGCGGCGACGGCCGCGGCCCCGGGACCCCGGCGACCGCGCGCCCCGGTCTCGACCGCCGCGACGACGCCGCTCGCGGGCGCCCCCGCGCCGCTTCCCGGCACGAGGCTCTGGATCGCGAACGTGAGATCCCGCGCGCTCTGCCACCTGTCGTCCGGATCCTTCGCGAGGCAGCGCGCCACGATCTGATCGAGAACGGCCGGGGCCAGCGGGATCATCTCGGCGATCGGCCGCGGCTCGTCGCGCATGATCGAGGAGATGAGCGACGCCTGTGTCTTCCCCTCGAAGGCCCGCTTCCCCGTCGCCATCTCGTAGAGAGTCGCCCCGAGCGCCCAGATGTCGCTCCGGGCGTCGGCCTCCCTCCCCTCGAGCTGCTCGGGAGCCATGTACTGGAAGGTCCCGACGATCGTCCCTTCGGCCGTGAGCGGCTGCGCCACCGTCGGCGAGTGCGTCTCCTCACCCGCCGCGCCGGGGCCCGCCGCGCGCGCGAGGCCAAAGTCGAGGAGCTTCGCCCCCGACTTCGTGAGGATGATGTTGCCGGGCTTGAGGTCCCGGTGGGCGAACCCCTTGTGGTGCGCCCGGTCGAGAGCGGCGGCGATCTGCGAGCCGATCCGGAGGAGCTCGCCGAGCGGGAGCGGGCCCCGGAGGATGCGCGCCACGAGCGTCTCCCCCTGAAGCAGCTCCATCACGAGGTAGTCGACGCCGCCGTCGTGGCCCACGTCGTACAGCGTGCAGATGTTCGGGTGGCTGAGCGAGGAGATCGCCTTCGCCTCGCGGTCGAACCGCTCGCGGGCCTCGGGGTGCTGCGAGAGGTGCGACGGCAGGACCTTGATCGCGACGTCGCGGTTCAGCCGCGTGTCGCGCGCGCGGTAGACCTCTCCCATCCCGCCGGCGCCGATCGGGGCGACGACCTCGTACGGGCCGAGCTTCGAGCCGGGGGAAAGACTCAGAGTCGCCTCACAGAAACGGCATTCTACATGAGAGGGATGGGTTGCGCGCCGCGTGGACGGACCCCGTTCACGGGGGTAGAGTGCCCGCGTCGCCGTTCCGTCGAAAGGGTGCGCCATGAGCCGGACGCTTCAGCCCGACGACCAGATCTCCCACTACCGCGTCGTCGGACCATTAGGCGCCGGCGGGATGGGCGAGGTCTACATCGCCCAGGACGAGAAGCTCGAGCGCAGCGTCGCTCTGAAAGTCCTGCCGCTCCGGCTGGTCCGCAACGAGGAGCGCGTCCGCCGCTTCGTGACCGAGGCGAAGTCTGCCTCCTCCCTGAACCACCCCAACATCGTCACCATCTACGAGATTGGCCACGACGTGGTGAGGTCCAGCCGGGCGGGCGACGGGGCGGAGCCGGACGCCGAGCCGGTCCACTTCATCTCGATGGAGCTGGTCTCCGGCGACACTCTGACGCAGAAGATCCACCACGAGAAGGCGGACCTGAGGACCCTCCTCGGCTACCTCGCCCAGGCCGCCGAAGGCGTCTCCAAGGCCCATGCGGCCGGCATCGTCCACCGGGACCTCAAGCCCGGCAACATCATGGTCTCCAAGGACGGTTTCGCGAAGGTCCTCGACTTCGGCCTCGCGAAACTGACGGAGAAGCAGGCTCCCGCGGAGGCGGACGCCACCAGCGCCCCGACGAACGTGGCGGCGACGAGCGAGGGGGTCGTCATGGGGACGGTGGGGTACATGTCCCCCGAGCAGGTGCAGGCCAAGACGGTCGATCACCGCTCCGACATCTTCTCGATGGGGTGCATCCTCTACGAGGCGGCGACGCGCCGGCGGCCGTTCGTGGCGGACACCGACATCGAGGTCATGCACCAGATCCTGAGGGAAAAGCCGAGGGCCATCGAGGAGCTGAACCCAGAGGTGCCCGCCGAGGTGCGGCGCATCGTCCGCCGATGCCTGGCGAAGAGCCCCGATCAACGCTTCCAGTCGATGAGGGACGTCGCCATCGATCTGCGCGAGGTCGTCGAGGAGTGGGACACCCTCTCCGCGAGCGCGACCTCGGCCACCTCGGCGCCTTCCGTCCCCTCGGGAGCGCTGGGCGCGGCGCCGGGGCGGGGGAAAGGGTTCTGGATCGGCATGACTGCCGCGGCGGTCGTGGCCCTCGGCGGGCTGGCCTTCGGCCTCTACGGCCTCCTCGGCCGGGGGGCGCGGGGGGAAGACGCCGGCGCGGGCTTCCAGGATCTGAAGATGTCCGTCCTCATGAGCCGCAACGATCTGGGCGAGGCGGTCCTCTCGAAGGACGGCCGTTACCTCGCCTACGTCACCGCGAAGGACCGGGAAACCTCCTTCGTCGTGCGCCAGGTGCGCACAGGGAGCGACGCGCCGATTCTCCCCGATCAGGATTTCCAGATTCGAGGGATCAGCTTCTCCCCCGACGGCGACTACCTCTATTACCTGAACCGGGATCCGGACGCTGCGCACTACAGCGCCCTCTGGGAGGTGCCGTCGCTGGGTGGATCGCCGCGCAAGGTCGCCTTCGACGTGGACTCGGCGGCCACCTTCTCCCCGGACGGGAAGCGCGCCTGCTTCAGGCGCGGGCTCCTCGACGTCAGTCAGGACTCTCTCGTCGTCGCGGAAGTCGACAGCGGCAAGGAGCGGGAGCTCGTCCGGATCAAGTCCCCCGAGCATTTCATCGTCCCGCCGGCACGGTCACCCGACGGAAAGAAGATCGCCGCGGGCATCCAGAGCACGGAGGCCGGAGCGAAGACCTGGATGGTCGCAATCGACGCGGAGACCGGAACCAGTGAACGTTTCGGCAACCGCACCTGGCTCAGCGCCAACAGCACGGGATGGGTCCCCGACGGGGGCGCGGTCGTCGTCAGCGCGTTCGACCTGGGGGCGGGAACCAGTCCCCAGCTCTACCGCGTCTCCTACCCGGGCGGCAAGACGCTCCGCGTGACCAACGACCTGGACGGCTACGGCAACCTCTCCATCTCCGCCGACGGCTCGTCGATCGCCGCCATCCGGAGAACGACCGTCGACAACCTCTGGGTCGCCCGGACGGAGAAGGGGGCGGAGGCGCAGCCGATCACCTTCGCCTCGGGGAGCGCGGGGTCCATCGGCAACCTCGTGCCGCTGCCCCACGGCGCGGCGGCCTTCTCGGCCCCGAAGGACAACAGCGTCTTCATGTGGCGCATCGGCGCCGACGGCAACGGGCGGCGGCAGCTCTCCTCGCAGGGGATTTTCGTGATCAACGCGGAGTACACGGAAGGCACCGGTCTCGTCTTCTCGCAGGTGGACGCGGGAGAGAAGGTCGTCGCCCACGTCTGGCGCATGGACGCGGACGGCGGCGGGCTCAAGCAGCTGACGGAAGGGAACGGCGAGCAGCTCATCGCGCTCTCGCCGGCGGGCAACGCCCTGGCGTTCTCCCGATGGGACGATCCGAAGTCGATCTGGATCCGGAACATCGGCGAGGCCAGGCCCTACAAGCTCGTCGACGGGAAGGCGGTCGAGCTGCCCCTCGTCTCGCACGACGGGAAGCGGGCCCTCTACGCGACGCTCGAGGAGGTCCAGGGGAAGTTCCTCACGCGTTACCACGTCGTCCCCCTGCCAGGAGGCGAGCCGCAGGCCGGCTTCTCCCTGCCGCCCGGCGCGACCAACCTCCTGTGGACGCCGGACGGTGCGGCGCTGACCTTCGTCGATCGCGGCCAGGGTTGGAACCTGATGCGCAAGACCATTCCGGACGGCGAGCCCCAGCCGCTCACGCGCTTCACGGACGGCCAGGTCGTCGACCACGTCTGGCACCCCGACGGCTCGCGCATGGTCATCCACCGGCGCGTCGATCAGAAGGACAGCCTCTGGGTGCTGAAGCCGGGCGAGGCGCAGCCGACCCTCGTCACGGAGTTCAAGACGGGGAGGCTCTCGCGCCACTTCTGGGCCCCCGACGAGCCGCTCCTCTACTTCACGTACGGCGCCTCGACCCAGGACGTGGTCCTGATCGGCGGATTCAAGTAGTGTCGAGGAGGGCGCGCTCCATGAAATCGATCGTCTGCTGGGCCGCCCTTTCGATCGTCTTGCCGGCAGGGGCAACCCTCGCCGGCCCGGATCAGGACGACCGCCCTCGCCTCCATACCCCGGCGCAGATCATCGATATCATGGAGAAGTCCCACCTCGTCTACGAGGTCGGCGACTACGAGCCAACCGGGGTGCCCCCGCAGAAGGGGCGCGTCCTCACGAGCGATATCCGACTCGTGAAGAATGACGAGGGGGGATACGCCCTCACGCAGTTCACGATTTCCAAGGAGGCGAGCGAGCTCTTTGCGAAAGCCGAGGCGGCTTACGAGAAGAAGGACTACGCGGCCGCGATGGCGCTCTATCTCGTCGTTCAGGAGAAAGAGCCTGAGTACCATCACTTGAAGACGCTCATGGGCGACGTCGAGTTCATGCAGAAGAGGTACCCGGAGGCCGAGAAGCTCTACCTCGCGGCGATCGAATCGAACTTCGCCGATTACGAGGCGCACTGGTTCCTCTCCGACGCGTATGCGAAACAGGAGGAGAAGGAGAAGGCGGTCCGCAGCCTCACCATTGCGCACGTCCTCAACGTCAACCACGAGATCCTGCGCAAGAAACTCGTTTCGGAGCGGGAGAGCGCGGGGAGGCCCTGGAAGGAATGGAGCTTCTCTCCAGAGTACTCGATCGCGAAAGAAGGCGATAAGATCAAGGTCAAGGCCACTCTCGACTGGATGGGCTACGCCATCACGAAGGCGGTGTGGGCCTACGAGCCCGGATACGCCGAGGCCATGGACGGCCCCGAGACGTCCACGCACCCGTTTCGGATGGACGAAGAGAAGGAAGCGCTCCTCATGCTCATCGCGATGAAGAGCAAAGCCGCCGACGTCGAGAAGGTCATCGCCGACGGGTACGTCGACGAGTTCGCCTACTACGAGATCCTCGCTCCGCAGTCGCCGGAGGCGGTCGTGCTGATGCCGCGCGAAATCTTCATGCGGATCGTGGATTACGTGGACAAGTACCACTGAGTAGGCGGCCCGAGCGCCCCTACAGCCTCGCGAAGCGATCCGTCTCCTCGATCAGCGCGGTGCGGATTCCGGGCTCGGCCATGGAGTGGCCGGCGTCGGGCACCACGATGAGCTTCGCCTCGGGCCAGGCTCGGTGGAGATCCCACGCCGAGCGGATCGGGCAGACGACGTCGTACCTCCCCTGAACGATCACGCCGGGGATCCTGCGGATCTTCCGGACGTCGCGCAGGAGCTGATCGTCGGGGTTCATGAACCCCCGGTTCACGAAGTAGTGCGCCTCGATCCGGGCGAAGGCGTCGGCGAACCGGCCGCCCCCCATCGTCTTCACCAGCGCCGGATCGAAGAAGAGCTTGCTCGTGCTCCCCTCCCAGATCGACCAGGCGCGCGCGGCCGTCTCCCGCACGCGGCGGTCTCGGCTGGTGAGGCGCTTGTAGTACGCCTTCATCATGTCGCCGCGCTCTCGCGGCGGGATGGGCGCGAGGTAGTGCTCCCAGGCGTCGGGGAAGATGTGGCTCGCCCCGTCCTGGTAGAACCAGAGGAGCTCGCTCCGCCGCAGCATGAAGATGCCGCGCAGCACGAGCGCCTTGCAGCGATCGGGGTGCGTCTCGGCGTAGGCCAGCGACAGCGTGCTCCCCCAGCTCCCGCCGAAGACGACCCATCGGTCGATGCCGAGGTGCTCCCTCAGCTTCTCGATGTCGGCCACGAGATCCCACGTGGTGTTCTCGCGAAGCTCGGAGAACGGAGTGCTCTTGCCGCAGCCGCGCTGGTCGTGGAGCACGATGCGCCACTTCCTCGGATCGAAGTAACGGCGGTAGACCGGGCCGATGCCGCCGCCGGGGCCACCATGCAGGAAGACGAGCGGCTTGCCGCGCGGGTTGCCGGACTCCTCGTAGTGGATCGTGTGCAGCTTCGAGACCTTCAACTTCCCCGTTCGGTAGGGCTTCGTCTCGGGGTAGAGCTCGCGGTGGCGCACGGCTTTGGGTTTCATGCGGCACAGGGTAGTACGCGGCCGACACCGCGGGAACACCCCCCCAGGATTGCTTGCTCGATGTCTCGATCATGGTCATACTCACGGGATGAAGACAGCCGTTTCCATTCCGGATGAGGTCCACTACGCGGCGAAGCTCATGGCTCGCCGTTTGGGTATCTCGCGGAGCGAGCTCTACGCCGCGGCAATCGGCGAATACGTCGCCGGCGATCTCACGAAGCGCCTCAACGAAATCTACGCTGGGCACACGTCCTACCTCGACCCGAAAGTACTCGCCGCCCAACTCCGCTCGCTCCCTCGAGACAAACGCTGATTCTTCGCCCCTCCCCGACTTGACGGTCGGTCGTTCCGCCCCATCTTCGTCACTCGAGTGGACAAGAACCCGCGGATCCAAGGTGCGCCCGGCCGGACCCAGGACCTCGAGATCCGCCCGGGCCTCGAGCGCGAGTTCCCGGACGTCTACACCCGCGAGGTGATGTCGGCGATGTCGGCGATGTCGGCGTTCGAGGCCGAAAGGCGCGACCTCATGGACGCGCGTATCAAGAGGAGGGCCGACCGGGCGCAACGGAAGGAGCGCATCGGCTTCCTGGACCCCGACTCCGTGATCCCGCGGACCCGCATCAAGGTGCGCGACGCGCGCGAGGGGAAGTTCGCCGGCGGCGAAATCCCGAAGGACCTGAGACGCCAGTGGATCCAGGGGACTGGCCCGGCGACGAAGCCCGGCGAGCCGATCGAGCGGAGCCTCCGGAACGTCGCGTACGCCCTGCTGTCGGGGGCCGACGGCTGGATGTTCGACGGCGAGGACGCCCTGGGGCAGATCTCGACGATGTCGCTCGAGAACCAGCGGAACCTCAAGCTCGCGCTCGACGGCTCTCCTCTCTTCCTCCGGATCGCCTCGGAGGTGGCGGGCGAGATGAACGCGTGGGCGCGGGGTTTTCTCGGCCGGGAGATCGTGACGAGCGTGACGGAGCAGCTCGGCTTCACGACGAAGATCTTCCGCCCGCGCGGCCTCCACCTCGACGATCGCCACGTGCGCGTCAGGGGGGGAGAGGGATTCTCGGCCTCGAT
This sequence comes from Acidobacteriota bacterium, assembly GCA_016195325.1. Taxonomy (NCBI): domain Bacteria; kingdom Pseudomonadati; phylum Acidobacteriota; species Acidobacteriota bacterium. The sequence continues at coordinate 20,432 of JACPZX010000075.1, read as the reverse complement.
CGTCGACGCCTCGATGTACGTCGTCCACAACCACGCCGCGCTCCTGGGGAGCGGCCGCTCGATCGTCCTCTACCTCCCCAAGATCCAGACGGCCGAGGAGGCCGCCCTCTGGAGCGAGATCCTCTCGGCGCTCGAGGGGCACGCGGGGTTGCCCGCCTCCTCCATCCGGACGTACGTCCTCGTCGAGCAGCTCGAGGCGAGCTTCCAGCTCATGGAGATCCGCGCCGCCCTTGGGCGGCGGTTCGTCGGCTTCAACACGGGCCGGTGGGACTACATCAACAGCGTCTCCGACGCGATGGCGTGGGACCCGTCGTTCGTGAACCCGAACATCGACGCGATCACGATGACGTACGGGTACATGAGGAACTACGAGGATCGCGTGAGGCGCGCGGTGAACACCCCCGATCGCGACGGCCGCTGCGCCCTGTGGCAGGGCGGCATGGAGCCCAACATCCCGGTGGGCTCGAAGGCCGGCGTCGAGAGCGGCATGCGCCGGGCGATCGCTGGGGCAGAGCGGGAGCAGCGCGAGGGGGCGAGCGGCAAGTGGGTCGCGCACTGGAAGATGGTCCACATCGTGCGGCCCGTCTGGGAGAGGGGCGGCGAGGACAACCAGCTCGGCCGCGCCTTCCCCCGGCTCACCCACACGGCCGCCGACGCCGAAGGATTGACGCTCCTCGAGCCGGCGCCTCGCACCGTCCGCGGCGCGCGCGATCTGCTGAGCGTCGCCCTGCAGTACGGCAACGCCTTCAGCCAGGGATTCCAGGCGGCGGCGCTGAAGCCGGCCGACTTTTTCGGCGACGACGACGTCCTCTACCTGATGGAGGACATGGCCACCGGCGAGATCCGCCTGAGCATCCTCTGGGAGTGGCTGCACAAGGGGGCGCGGCTGACCGAGGAACCGGCCTTCACGTCCGAAATCTTCGGAGCGCTCCTCGCATCTGAGTACGGGAAGCTCCGCGCGGCGGGCAACCGCGACGTCCACGACGACTCGAAGGAGACGACGCTGCCGATCGCCCGCGAGATCGTCGAGGCGTACGTCGGGGCGGAGGTGAAGGCACCGTGGTACATCGATCTCCTCAACATCAACCTGAACAACCACGACCTCGGCTCGGCGAGGGGGCGGATCCGCCGGTACATGGACGCCTTCAGGGGCGGCGGAACGCGCCTCACCGGCAACATGGATTTCAGCGCCCCGGAGGATGGCGGCGGGGGCAGGAGCGCGAGATGAGCCTATTCCAGCAGCAGATTGCGGAGATCCGGGAGTGGTTCGACTCCCCGCGCTTCCGGGGGATCACGAGGCTCTACTCCCCCCGCGAGGTCGCCGAGCAGCGGGGGACGATCCGCGCCGACTGCGTCGTCGCCCGCGCCGCCGCTGAGGGGTTCCACGCGCGGCTCCGGGAGCTCTTCGCGAAGCGCTCCTCGATCACCACCTTCGGCCCCTACTCCCCCGGGATCTCGCGAGCTATCCGCTGAGCCAGGTTCCCGCCGAGGCGGCCCCGATCGTGCGGATGCTCCTCGCCGCCGACCGGAACCAGCACTTCGCGCGCGCGCGGATGACCGACAAGCAGCGGCTCTCCGCCCCCGAGATCGACTTCCGTCCCTTCAGCATCGCCGACGCCGACACCGGCCACGGAGGGGACGCGCACGTCCGGAACCTCATCCGCCGGTTCGTGGAGGTGGGGGTCCCCGGCTACCACATCGAGGATCAGAAGCCCGGCGCCAAGAAATGCGGCCACCAGGGAGGAAAAGTCCTCGTCCCCCAGGACGAGCAGATCAAGCGCCTCAACGCCGCCCGCTTCCAGCTCGACATCATGGGAGTCCCCGGCCTCATCGTGGCCCGCACCGACGCGGAGGCCGCGACCTTCCTCGACGGCCGCAGCGACGAGCGCGACCAGCCCTTCATCCTCGGCGCGACGAGCGTGGATCTTCCGAGCTTCAGGCTCTGCTCCATCGCCGTCATGAAGCGCCTCTTCGACCTGGGCCTCGAGGACGTCCGGGGACACCTCCTCTTCTCGATCTCGTCCGAGGAGTACGAGGCCGCCTTCCGCTGGCTGAAGAAGGCCGGCGTGATGCCGGTGGTCAAGGACGCGGCCGCCGCGTTCAAGGGGGCGAAGGCCCCCATCGTCGAGCAGATGCTCGACAAGGTCGGCTCGCGCTGCCTCGACGCGTGGCAGTCGGAGGCCGGCCTCAAGACGTACGGCCAGGCGGTGGCCGACGTCATCGCCTTCCGCGCGGCGGAGGGGGAGCGGTTCGACATGAGCGCCCCGGAGTGGCAGGCCTTCGCCGCGAAGGCCTCGTTCGTCGCCGCGCGCGAGAAGGCCCGATCGCTCGGCGTCCACGTCATCTGGGACTGCGAGCTGACCAAGACCCCCGACGGCTACTACCAGGTCGTGAACGGGATCGACTACGCGATCGCCAAGTCGATCGCCTGCGCCCCGTTCGCCGATCTTCTCTGGATGGAGACCAAGACCGCGAACCTCGCGGACGCCCGGAAGTTCGCCGCGGCGGTCCACGCCGTCCACCCCGACAAGATGCTCGCCTACAACCTCTCGCCGTCGTTCAACTGGGACACCACCGGCATGAGCGACGACGAGATGCGGCGATTCCCCGAGGAGCTCGGCAAGCTCGGCTACGTCTTCAACTTCATCACGTACGGCGGCCACCAGATCGACGGCCTCGCGGCCGAGGAGTTCGCGGCGGCGCTGCGGCAGGACGGGATGCTCGCCCTCGCGCGCCTCCAGAGGAAGTTCCGGCTCCTCGAGTCGCCCTACAAGACGCCTCAGACCCTGGTCGGCGGGCCGAGGCTCGACGCGGCGCTCCTCGCCTCGTCGGGGCACACCGCGGCGACCAAGGCGATGGGAAAGGGCTCGACGCAGGCGCAGCACCTCGTGCAGACCGAGGTTCCGCCGAAGCTCCTCGCCGAGTGGCTCGAGATGTGGACGAAGCACAACGGGCTGAAGCTCGAGCTGCGCGTCCATCTTCGCCCGCACACGCCGGGATCGGAGGTGCTGGAGCTGGGGCTCTTCAACGGCGGCAACGGCGAGGTCGCGAACGTCATCTTCGCGAACATCCACGACCGCCGGGGCCGGAGCCTCCTGTCCGTCCGCGATCAGAACACCTTCGAGGAGTCGCTCCGGAAGAAGAGGCTGATGACGCTCGTGACCCTCTTCCTCATCCATCGCTACAAGGCGGCCTCGGTGCACTACGTCGGCCCGACCGAGGACAACCAGTACCAGACGCGGAAGATGAAGAGCCACGGGATCTTCAGCGACGTCCACAGCGAGGTGGGGCAGATCATCGTCGCCGAGGTGAATGGGGATCGGATCGCGGAGCTCGTCGAGCCGGACCGCAAGGCGCTCGCGAAGCTGATCGACAAGACGGGGCCGCCGCCGGCCTGAACCGTCCCGATCCGGAACCGCTGGTCCCACGAACGGACAGCGCCGGATCCCCGTCTCCTCTAGACCGTCGACAACTCGTTCAAATTCCATGGCGCGCCCCCGCGAGCGGTGGCACCGGCCTTGCTGAATCCCCCGCGAAGGCAATCCCGACGCCCTCGAGAATCCAACCGTGGAGGCTTCCGCATGAGATCCCTCGCCCGCGCCCTGACCTCGATCCTCTTCGTCGCTTCGATCACCTTCGGCGCGCTCTCGGTCCCGGCGGCGCAGACAGCCGCGTCCGGAGAGACCGGCAAGCACTGGGTCTGCCCTCCGTGCGGCATGCCGTGCGACGAGACGGTCTACGACCATCCGGGGAACTGCCCTGTCTGCGGCTCCCGGCTCGTCGACAGGGACGCGGCGGAAGCGGCCGCCAAGGCGCGCAAGAAAGTCGCCATCCTGATCTTCACCGGCGTCCAGATCATCGACTACACGGGGCCGTACGAGATCTTCCAGGCGGCCGGCTTCGACGTGTACACCGTCGGCGCGACGAAGGATCCGATCACGACCGTCGCCGGCATGACCGTCGTCCCGAAGTACACCTTCGCCGACGCCCCCCAGCCCAGCATCCTTGTGGTTCCCGGAGGGGGGATCAACGGCGTCCACGAGAGCGAGCCGACCCTGAAGTGGATCACCGACGTCACCGCGAAGGCGGAGCACACGATGTCGGTGTGCAACGGCGCCTTCATCCTCGCGCAGGCGGGGCTCCTCGACGGCCTCACGGCGACGACGACGTACTCCAACGTCGCGAAGCTCCGGGCCGGGTACCCGAAGGTCACCGTCGTCGACGATCAGCGCTTCGTCGACAACGGGAAGATCATCACGACCGGGGGACTCTCCGCCGGCATCGACGGCGCCCTGCACGTGGTGGAGCTCGCGCGCGGCAAGGGAGCCGCGCAGAGCGTCGCCCTCAGCGAGGAGTACGACTGGAACGCGGAGTTCGCGCGCGGAAAGCTGGCCGATCGGTTCGTCCTCCCGTACATCGACGAGTTCGCAAACGCGACGGGCACGTGGGCGATCGAGAGCACGGAAGGATCATCCGACCGATGGCGCATCGTGGCGCGCGGATCGTCCGAAAAGAGCGCGGCCGAGATCCTCGGAGCCTTCGATCAGACGCTCGGCGCGCGGGCGAACTGGACGAAGGGCTCGTCCCCCGCCTCGAGCGCGTCCGACGCGACGCGGCACGACTTCAAGTTCGTCGCGCCCGGCGGCAAGGCATGGCGGGGCTCGGTCCGCGTCGAGCCGGTGACGGGGAAGACGCACGAGTACACCGTGGATCTGGAGATCGCGAGGGCGAGCTAGAGGTGCGAGCTACTTCTTGAAGAGGTCGTCGAACCCCTTGCGGGCGTCGGCGGGGCGCGCCGGCGCCGCGGTCGAGATGTCGCGCTCGAAGCTCGCGCGCAGCTCGAAGAGCTCGCACTCGTTGCGGCCTCTCTTGTCGGCGACGGCCTCGGCGACCGGCTTCGCGCACTGGAACCGGCCGCCGGGATCGAAGAATGCGCACTGCGTGCACGCGTGGATCTCGACCCCGCACCCCGCGCAGACGCCGTCCGCTCCGCCGGAGGCGAGCATCGCGCCGCACTCGGTGCAGCGGGAGACGGTGCGGGTTCGGGGCTTCTCGACGGGCCGGGGCTCGGTCCGATCCCGCGGGGTCGCGGCGGGGCGCTTCTCGCGGACCGCTCCGCCGCCCGAGTCCTGGTAGCCTTTCTGCTTGTACTTGCGATCGTGATCGACCATCGAGTGCTCCTTCACGGGAGACATTAATCCGGATTCGCACCGCCTGTCCATGCGCGCGGATCGACGCGCCCTCCCGGCCGGGCCTTCGTGCTAGTCTCGCTCCCTCATGCCGCTGAACGCCGGACAGCGACTCGGACCGTACGAGATCCTCACCCCGATCGGGGCGGGAGGCATGGGGGAAGTCTACAGGGCGCGCGACACACGCCTCGATCGCACCGTCGCCGTCAAGGTCCTCCCCTCCCACGCGGCGTCGAACCCCGAAGTCCGCCAGCGCTTCGAGCGGGAGGCGAAGGCCGTCTCGAGCCTGAACCACCCGAACATCTGCACCCTCCACGACATCGGAAGCTCGGAGGGCGTCGACTACCTCGTGATGGAGTACCTCGAGGGGGAGACGCTCGCGCAGAAGCTCGCGCGGGGGCCGCTTCCCGTGGAGGAGCTCCTCCGCTGCGCCATCGAGATCGCCGACGCCCTCGACCGGGCGCACAGGAGCGGCCTCGTCCATCGCGACCTCAAGCCCGGCAACGTCATGATCACGAAGTCGGGGACGAAGCTCCTCGACTTCGGCCTCGCGAAGTCCATCGGAGCCGCGACAGCTCCCACGCAACTGACAGCTGCGCCGACGATGACGAGCCCCCTCACCGCTGCCGGGACGATCGTCGGCACCTTCCAGTACATGGCCCCCGAGCAGCTCGAAGGTCTCGAGGCCGACCCGCGCAGCGACCTCTTCGCGTTCGGCACGGTGATCTACGAGATGGCGACCGGGGCGCGCGCCTTCGAAGGAAAGACCCAGGCCTCGCTCATCGCCTCGATCCTCAAGGAGCAGCCGCGGCCGATCGCCGAGCTGCGGCCGATGACGCCGGTGACGCTCGAGCGCGTCGTGAGGCAGTGCCTCGCGAAGGACCCCGACGACCGCTGGCAGAGCGCCGGCGACCTCAAGCGCGAGCTCAAGTGGATCGCGGAGGGAGGATCGCAGGCGGGAGCCGCCGCATTCATCGCCGCCCCGGCCGTCGCCCCGCGCCGATCTCCGGCATGGCTCCCCTGGCTCGCGACGCTCGTCCTCGCCGTCGGCGGCGTCGCCCTCGGCTGGTCGCTGCACAGGCCCGCTCCCGTCCGCGCGATGCGCGCGAGCATGCTGCTTCCCCCGGGCACGTCGCTGGACGCGCAGAACACGAGCATCGTCCTCTCGCCCGACGGCTCGAAGGTCGCAATGGTCCTCGCGAACGAAGGGGCCCCCCCACGATCTGGATCCGGCCCATCGACAGCCTGACGGCGCAGCCCCTCGCCGGGACCGAAGGCGCGTCGTATCCCTTCTGGTCCCCCGACGGACAGCAGCTCGGCTTCTTCGCCGATCGCAAGCTCAAGAAGATCCCCGCCGCCGGCGGCACGGTCGTGGCCCTGTGCGACGCCGACGACCCGCGAGGCGGGAGCTGGAGCTCGGGAGGCTCGATCGTCTTCGCCCCCGACGCCTACAGCGGCCTGTCGCAGGTCTCCTCGGCGGGCGGCGCTCCCGTCCCCATCACGACGCTCCCGAAGGAGGGGATGTCGCACCGCCTCCCGCAGTTCCTTCCCGACGGCAAGCGCCTCCTCTACTACTCCGCGGCGGCCGCCGTGGGGGACAAGGACAACGGCATCTTCAGCCTCGACCTCGCGTCGAAGAAGGCCGATCTCGTCGTCACGGCGGAGAGCGGAGGGCTCTACGCCGCGCCGGGGCATCTCCTCTTCGTGCGCGACGGAAACCTGATGGCCCAGCCCTTCGACGCCGCCTCCGCCCGGGTGAGCGGCGAGGCGGTGCCGATCGCCGAGAAGGTCACCTTCAACAATTTCCGCTTCACCGGCGCGTACACCGTCGCGGCGAACGGCCTTCTCCTCTTCCAGACCGGCGCCGCGATCCCGAAGAGCCAGCTCACCTGGTTCGATCTGGAGGGCAAGAAGCTCTCGACCCTCGCCGAGCCGGCGAGCTTCCCCGCGGTCGGCCGCGCGGCGATCTCCCCCGACGGCCAGCGCGCGACGATCCCGGTCCAGACCGGCGAGGGGAGGATCGATCTCTGGGTCTACGAGATCGCGCGCGGCGTGGGGACGCGCTTCACCTTCGGCCCGGAGACGTATCTCTTCCCGCTCTGGACCCCCGACGGGCGCCAGATCGCCTACTCCGACAGCCGCGGGAAGATGTCAATCAAGGCCGCGGACGGCGCGTCGGAGGCCCGCAACATCTTCACCTCCGAGTCGGCCGGCCGCCTCGTGCTCCTGTCGATGTCGCCGGACGGCGCCTTCCTGGCCTTCCGGATGCAGGGGGGGAAGACGCGCTGGGACATCTGGCTCCTGCCGTTGAAGGGGGACGCGAAGGCGTACCCTTTCATCAACTCGCCGGCGTCGGAGGGGGGCGCGCAGTTCTCACCCGACGGGAAGTGGATGTCGTACGTCTCCGACGAATCGGGGAAGGCCGAGCTGTTCGTCGTTCCGTTCCCGGGGCCGGGGGCGAAGCGGCAGATCTCCTCCGGCGGGGCCACCTTTGGGTACTGGATTTCGGGGGGTCGGGAGATCGCTTACGTGACCTCGTCGCGGAAGATGTTCGGGGTGGAGGTTCGGGTCGTGGGGGCTTCGCTCGAGGTCGGCGAGTCGCGACCGCTTTTCGGGGGGCAGGTGGTGCCCGCGGACGGGACGTTCTCGCCGGATGGCAAGCGGTATCTCTCGGCGGTGCCGCTGACCCAGGTGGTCGCGCCGCCTCTGACGCTCGTCACGAACTGGATGGCGGGGGTGGGGGGGAGTTAAAGACGGACGCGCTTCGGCGCCTTCGCCCTGACGCGCGGGTTGTCGAGGAACGACTCAAACTGGTCAGCCATCTGATACGACGCAGCCAGTTCCCGGGCGAACTCGAGCTTCTCGGGGCTCCTGAGCACGAGCATGACGACATCGAGCACGTCCTGCGGGCCGCCCGCGCGGAACTTGAGATCGATCAGTGTCCCGAGATCGACGACCTTGAGCTCCTCCCCGTCTCCCATCGGAACCGTCGCCGTCCTGTCCCACTCGATGTGACCGATAGGCGGCAGGACATCGAAGTTCACTCCCCCGATCACGCCCCGGACGAGTGAGAAGTCGCCCTCGAACTTGTCGCCGTGCCGTAGCGCGCACTTCACGCCGCTCGCTTTGAGGCGCTTCACGACCTCCGGAAGCGGAATCCGGGCCATGAGATCGACATCCCGCGTGGCGCGCGTGTACCCGTACGCCGCCAGGGCCAGCGCGCCAATCACGGCGCAGTCGTCCACCCCCACCGCGCGAATGAGTCGAAGCGCTGCGCGCCGCAGTTTGGTGGCGTCTCCCTTCACAGACCCCTGGCCCTCCCGCCCCGCTCAAGCGTACTCGCGAACTCACTGACATCGAAACACTCTTCCAGGCCGCGCCGCATCGCCAGGAGTTCGCGGCGAGACCTCACGGGCGCGGGCTCCTTCGCGACGAACCCCGCGAGGGCCTCGCGCTCGGTCACGGCCTCCTTGATTCCCGCCGGCGTCAGTTCGTAATAGGTGCGCGGCCGCCCGCTTCGCGACATGTTGACGGGCCACGACCTGACGAGCCCGCGGCGCTCGAGCGTCCCGAGAGCCGGATAGGCGGCGCCCTGCTGGAGTCGAATTCGCCCGCGGCTTCGATTTCGGACGCGCTCGATAAGCGCGAGCCCGTACCCCGGGCCGCCGAGGAGAGCGAGGATGAGCGCCGTTTCCGTCCTGAGGGGAGACGTCATGAGGTCAGAATAATCTCATATTTTGAGAAAATCAAGCCACTCCGAGACCCCCCCTACACATACGTCCCGGGCGCCTCGTGCCCCGTCCGCGCCACGTAGTCCACGTACGACCCCGGGTAGACGTGCGGCTGCGCATCAACCCCGCTCTCCCCTCCCAGCTCGAGCACCCGCGTGCCGAGGCCGCGAAGGAACGTCCGGTCGTGCGAGACGAAGATCATCGTCCCCTCGAACCCCTTGAGGGAGTCCACCAGCATCTCCTTCGTCGCGAGATCCAGATGGTTCGTCGGCTCGTCCAGCACCAGGAAGTTCGGCGGATCGAAGAGGAGCCGCGCCATCGCCAACCGCGACTTCTCCCCACCGGACAAGGACCGGATCTTCTTCTCGACGTCGTCCCCCGAGAACTGGAAAGCCCCTGCCAGGGACCGGATGACCCCGATCCCCTCGATCGGGAAATCCGCCGAGAGCTGCTCGAAGACCGTCAGAGAAGGATCGAGGACGTCGAGCGACTGCTGCGCGAAGTACCCCATCTTCAAGCTCGCCCCGAGACGGACCGAGCCGGAATCGGGCGCCAGCACCCCCGAGATGATGCGGAGGAGCGTCGTCTTCCCCGCCCCGTTCCGCCCCATCACCGCCCATCTCTCCCGACGCTGGATCGTGAAATCGAGCCCCTTGAAGATGACGCGCCGGCCGTACGCCTTGTGGAGCCCCGAGATCACCGCGACCTGGTCCCCCGAGCGGGGCGGATCCCGGAACTCGAACCTCACGATCGCGCGACGCCGGGGAAGGATGACCTTCTCGATCTTGTCGAGGGCCTTGATGCGGCTCTGCACCTGCGAGGCCTTCGAAGCGTGCGTCCGGAAGCGATCGATGAAGCGCTGCTCCTTCGCGAGCATCGACTGCTGGCGCGCGTAGGCCGCCTCGCGGTTCGTCTCGCGGAGCGTCCGCTCCCTCTCGTAGAAGTCGTAGTTTCCCGAGTAGACGGTGATCTCGCCCCCGTCGATCTCGGCGATCTTCGAGACGATGTGGTTGAGGAACTCGCGATCGTGCGACGTCATGAGAAGCGCGCCCGCGTATCCCTCGAGAAAAGACTGCAGCCACACGATCGACTCGATGTCGAGGTGGTTCGTCGGCTCGTCCATCAGGAGGACGTCGGGGCGGCCCAGCAGGACGCGCGCCATCGCGACGCGCATCTTCCAGCCGCCCGACAGATCGCCCACGTCGCCGTCGATGCGCTCGTCGTCGAAGCCGAGGCCGTGCAGCACCTCCCGCGCACGGCTCTCGAGGGCGTAGCCGCCGAGGTGCTCGTACTCCTCCTGGACTTCCCCGAAGCGCGCGAGGATGGCGTCGGACTCTGAGGCCCTCGCGGGGTCGGCCATCGCGTGCTGCAGGGCCTCGAGCTCGTGGTGGAGATCGCCGGCGCGGCCGCTCCCCGCGATCGCCTCGTCGAGGACCGAGCGCCCCGACATCTCCTCGACGTCCTGGCGGAAGTAGCCGATGGTGATCTTCTTCGGGACCGTGACGGCGCCGTCGTTCGGCGCCTCCTCGCCCACGATCATCCGGAAAATCGTCGTCTTCCCGGCGCCGTTCGGGCCGACGAGGCCCACCTTCTCGCCGGGGTTGAGCTGGAAGGAGGCCTCGACGAAAACGACCTGCTTGCCGTACGCTTTGCTGATGCCGTCGAAGGAGATCATGAGGCGGGAATCTACTCCATCTCCGCTCGCACGGAAACGTCGATCCAGCGCTGCTTTTTCCTGATCACGAGCGGAGCAGGGCAGGAATGCGTAACGCGCGGGGCAATCAGGCGTCTCTTCAGGTACCTTGTGGGCCTCGTGCGGCCGGGCTCTTCCCCCGCCGCGGGCCGGTAGAGAATGCGCATCCATCCCGGGGACATGCCGGACACCAGCCACAGCGCGGGCGCGCGAGCCCGATGCGTCCGGCGCTGGCTCACCGTCGTCCTGATCCTCGTCTCGCCGTCGGGAGTCTGCCGCGCCGAGCGGTTCCCCGCGAAGGTGTACACGACCTCCGACGGCCTGGCGCGGGACGCGGTGACGGGCGTGATTCAGGACTCGCGCGGATTCCTCTGGATCGCGACGATGGGAGGAGTTTCGCGGTTCGATGGGTACCGCTTCGCCACGCTCGGGATCGAGCAGGGACTCCCCAGCGATGCCGTCGCGGCCCTGCTGGAAACTCGCAGGGGTGATCTCTGGGTAGGCACGAGGCGGGGCCTGTGCCGCTTCGAGCCGAGGCCGCGGCCCGGCGCCCGGCAGTTCACCACCGTGAGGGCGCTCGGCGCGGCAAGCGACCCGGAGATCAACGTGCTGCTCGAACAGCCCGATGGAGCCGTCCTGGTCGGAACCGATCGCGGGCTCTTCGAGCTGACGGAGCCTCCCGGCCCGCCATCGCTGCGCAAGGTCGAAATCGCGTTCGATCCGGGCGAGGGGGAAGGCGAGGTCGTCGAGAGCCTCGCCCGGGATCGCCGCGGATCGCTCTGGATCGGCGCACGGAGCGGCCTGTACCGTCGCCTCTCCGGCGGGCGGCTCGAACACTTCACCGAGCGCGATGGCCTCCCGCAGAACCGTGTCATCTCGATCCTGGAGGACAGACGGGGCCGCTTGTGGATCGGGACGGCGGCGGGGCTCGTTCGACTGGTAGCCGACCCTTCGCCCGGAAGATCTATCGTCGAGCGACGATTCACGCGGCTCGACGGGCTGCCGGAAAAATGGGTCCTCGCACTCTACGAGTCCCGTGACGGCTCCGTCTGGGCCGGCACGACGGCGGGTCTCGGTTGGATGGCGCCGGCGGCCGTGCCGGAAAGGTTCCGGATGCTGGGCCGCGCGGAGGGTCTCGGCCACGAGTCGATCTCGTCCATCGCCGAAGACCGGGAGGGAAACCTCTGGGTCGGCACCGAGGCCGGCGGTGTGACGAAGCTCGCGTCGTACGGCCTCGTCTCGTACCAGGAGTCGGACGGCATCGGACGGGGCACCGTGAGCCAGATCGGCGAGTCGCGCGACGGGATCCTCTTCGTGCGAGAAGAGGAGCGCATCTTCGAGCTGTCGGGCGAGCGCTTTCTCGACGTCACGCCGAAGATTCCCCCCTCGATCGACTACCTCGGATGGGGATGGAACCAGCTCCTCCTCCAGGACCGCCTCGGAATCTGGTGGTACCCGACCGGCCGCGGCCTGTGCAGGTACCCGAAGGGGACGCTTCTCGAGGATCTTCCCCGGCGACTCCCGGAGAGGATCTACACGACGCGCGACGGCCTGCCGGGGGACGTGATCTTCCGGGTCTTCGAGGACTCGCGAAGCGACATCTGGGTTGGAGTCGGGGGGGAGCCGACCCATCGCCTCGCGCGCCTCGACAGAAGAACGGACCGGTTCGAGTCCTTCCGCGCCGCGGACGGGCTCCCGGACATCCCCGTCTATCCTTCGTCGTTCACCGAGGATCGATCCGGCGCGGTCTGGGTCGGCCTCTACCACGGCGGCCTGCTCCGTCATCGTCGCGACCGGTTCGACTTCTTCGACGCGCGCGACGGCCTGCCCGCGGGGCTGATCGGCGATCTCCACGTCGATCGGTCCGGGAGGCTCTGGATCGCTGGAAGCCGCGGCGGCGTCGCATGCGTCGATGATCCCGCTGCCGAGCGCCCTTCGTTCCGCAGTTACACGACGCGGGAGGGGCTGGCCTCCGACCTATGCGCCGCCCTCGCCGAGGATCGCGAGGGGCGGATCTACGTCGGCCACAGCCGGGGCGTCGATCGCCTCGACACGGCGACCGGGCGGGTCCGTCACTTCACGAGCACCGATGGGCTCGCGGGGAACGATCCGACGGTCGCGCACGGTGACGGGGCGGGCGACCTGTGGTTCGGTTCGAAGCTGGGACTGTCGCGGCTCACGCCGCGGCCGGATGTCCCCGCTCTCGCTCCCGAGATACGCATCGACGGCCTGAAGATCGCCGGAGCGCGGAGCCCCCTGTCGGCGTACGGAGAGAGCGAGATCGGTCCGACGCACCTCACATCGGACGAGCGCGACGTGGAGATCGAGTACAGCAGCGTGACCTTTCTCGCCGGCGAGAGACGGCTCTACCAGACCCGGCTGGAGGGGGCGGACGAGGACTGGCTCCCGCCGACCGAGAAGAGGGTGATCACGTACGCCAACCTCACGCCCGGGACCTACCGTTTCCTGGTGAGGGCCATCGACTCGAGCGGACGGCTCAGCGCGCGGCCGGCGTCGTTCGATTTCACCGTCACGCCCCCCCTCTGGCGGCGGCTGTGGTTCAGGATCTCGCTCCTCGCGGCGCTCGCGGGGTTGGCCTACGCCGCGCACAGGGTCCGCGTCGCCGGCCTCGTCGGGCTCGAGCGCGTGAGAATCGAGATCGCCGCGGACCTTCACGACGCCATCGGATCCGGACTCGGGAGCATCGGGATCCTCGCGGAGCTCGCGGGCCGGAACGGGATGGAGGAGTCGGTCCGGCGCACGCTCGCCTCGAGGATTGCCGCGATGGCGGCGGAGCTCGGCTCCTCCCTCGGCGACATCGTCTGGTCCCTGGGTCCCGCCTCGGCGGAGCTGGAGGCGCTCGCGGCGCACATCGCCGAGAGGGCCTCGCGCATGTTTCCCGAGGAAGGGCGGGATCTCGTGCTCGACTTCCCGTCTCCGTGGCCGAGGGTATCCGCTTCCCTGACGGTCCGCCGCAACGTCCTGCTCATCGCTCTCGAGGCGATCCACAACGCGGCGAAGCACTCGGGTGCCAGGCGCGCGACCCTGAGGCTCGCGCCGGAAGGGCGCCTCTGGCGGCTGGACGTGGAGGACGACGGCCGGGGGATGACCGACGTGACGCCTGATCGACGCGGGCGCCGCGGCATGGGCCTCGCGAACATGCGGGCGCGAGCCGGGGAGATGGGCGCTCGCATCGAGTGGACCGCGCTCGCGCCGTCCGGGACGAGAGTCAGCCTCTGGTTCCGCCCCGAAGCCGAGGGCCGCCCTCCCGCATCGCATGATCATGCGACAGGCGCGGGACGCGAATTGGGGGCACCTTGAGCCCGCTCGTCGCGCGGATGAGGAGAGCGACTTCGTGACCTTGAGGGTGGCCTTCGTGGAAGATGACGCGAACTATCGCTCCGGTCTCGAGGCGCTCTTCTCCTACGAGCCCGGGATCGCGCTCGCGGGCAGCTTCGATTCGCCGACGGCGTTCCTGCGCGAGGCCGCCCCGGAGACCGGCCGGCCGCGCCTCTCGGGGCTGAATCTCGTCCTGATGGATCTCGATCTGCCGGAGATGAGCGGGATCGAGGTCATCCGGCGATTCAAGGCCGGAGTCGCCGACGTCCCGGTCGTGGCGCTCACGGTGTTCGAGGAGCCGGCCACGATTCTTCAGGCGATCTGCGCCGGGGCCGACGGCTACCTGCTCAAGAAAACGCCCGCGTCGGATCTGATCGCGCAGATCCGCGTCGTCGCGTCCGGCGGATCCCCGCTGACACCCGGTGTGGCCCGCAGCATCCTCCAGATCCTCCGCAGTCCGGGAGAGGGGGTCCGCTCGCCCGCGGCGCGTCCCGTCGCGGCCGCTCTCGATCTCTCCGAGCGTGAGCAGCAGGTCCTGCGATGCCTCGTGCGCGGGCTCGCCTACAAGCAGGCCGCCGACGAGATGAACATCAGCCTCGACACCGTCCGCACCTACATCCGCCGGATCTACGGGAAGCTCCAGGTGCACAGCGTCGCCGAAGCGGTCGGCCGCGCTCTGCGCGAAGGGCTGGTCTGATCCACGGATCACATCATCATGCGACATGCGCCGGCGACGGGCCGGGCGTAACCTCCTCACCGGATCGTGGAGGGAGGTGCTGCATGAGACGACAGACCGTTCGACCGTTCAGTGACTGGTTTCCGGCGCTGCTCGCGGCGGCCCTGCTCAGCGCAGGATCGGCCAGGGCGCAGATGACCGACACGACGCAGACCCCCAGCGTCGCGAATGAAGGGATCCACAAGTCACTCGCCGAGCAGGCGGGCCCCGGTCGCGGCGACGATCTCCTGCCGGGTTCCTCCCTGTACGTCATCCATCGCGACCCCTTCCGCGCCATCCGCCGGGGCCGGCAGATCTTCCAGCGCAAGTTCACGCTCGCCGAGGGCGCGGGGCCCCGATCCGGCGACGGCGTGGGCGACATCGCGGCGGACGCATCGCTCGGGGCGGGGCTCGCAGACAGCTGCGCGGGCTGTCACGGCCGGCCTCGAGGCGCCGCCGGCTTCGGCGGCGACGTCTTCACGAGACCCGACAGCCGTGACGCCCCTCACCTCTTCGGCCTCGGGCTGGTCGAGATGGTCGCGGACGAGATCACGAGGGAACTGCGGGCAACGCGATCGCTCGCGATCGCAGAGGCGCGGGCGACCGGGAGGCCGGCGACGCGCCGCCTGATCGCCAAGGGAATTGATTTCGGAGCGCTGACCGCGCTTCCGAACGGCGACATCGACACCTCCGCCGTGCGCGGGGTGAACCCCGACCTGCGCGTGCGCCCCTTCTTCGCCCAGGGTGGAACGACCTCGATTCGCGAGTTCGTCGTCGGCGCGCTCAACGCGGAGATGGGGCTTCAGGCGGTGGACCCGGATCTCGTGGCCGCCTCCGGCGGCGCGGATATCGTGACGCCGGCGGGGATGCTCCTCAGCGGCAGCCTCGATCGGATCGAAGCGCCGAAGGCGCAGGGCCCGACGGACGATCCGGATCGCGACGGCGTGGTCAACGAAGTCCCGGTCAGCCTCGTCGATTATATCGAATTCTATCTCCTCAACTACTTCAGGCCTGGGCTCTCGCAGCCCGCCGAGGCCACGGCGGCGGGACGCCGGGTGTTTCAGAGAGTGGGATGCGCGTCCTGCCACATCCAGGATCTCTGGATCGATCGCGACCGTCGAGTGGCCGATGTCGAGACGGCGTTCGACCCTGCACGCGGTATCTTCAATCGGCTCTTCGCCACGGCCTCACCCCGGCTCCAGCTCATCCAGGACACGGTGGGGCAACCCCCTCTGAAGCTGCCGTCGGGGCAGCCTTTCCTCGTGAAAGACATCTTTGCCGATTTCCGGCGACACGACCTCGGACCCACGTTTCACGAGAGAAACTTTGACGGATCCGTCACGACGCTGTTCATGACCGAGCCGCTCTGGGGAGTCGGATCCACGCCGCCCTACGGCCACGACGGACGCAGCACCAGCCTGACCGAGGTGATACTCCGGCACGGCGGCGAAGCCCAGACCTCGCGGGACCGGTTCGCCGCGCTGCCGGACGCTCCACGCGCCGCGATGCTCGCGTTCCTGGAGTCGCTGGTGCTCTTCCCACCGGACGACACCGCCTCGAACCTCGACCCGGGAAATCCCGAGGCACTGGGATTCCCGCAGAAGGGGCACGGCTCCATCGCGCTCCGGGCTCTCTTCAACGACCCGGGAGATCCCGAATGACGCGTTCCGGCGCCGCCGCCGCTCGCGCCATGCGCCTGAACCGGTCCGCCGCCGCCCACTTGCTCCCCCGCCGCGGTTGCCGTAGAGTGTTCGCTTCCGTCGGCCCTCCGGGCCACAGGTGGGGCGTAGCCAAATGGTAAGGCAGCGGACTCTGGATCCGCCATCTGGAGGTTCGAGCCCTCCCGCCCCAGCCACCTGAACCCCGCCACCCCGAGGGCGCTCGTGAGCGAAGAGATCGGCGTCAGCAACTTCATCCGCCAGATCGTCGAGGCCGACCTCGCCGCAGGGAAGCACGAGGGGGTCGTCACGCGCTTCCCCCCCGAGCCGAACGGCTACCTCCATATCGGCCACGCCAAGTCGATCTGCCTGAACTTCGGCATCGCCCGCGACTACAAGGGGCGCTGCCACCTGCGGTTCGACGACACGAACCCCGTCAAGGAGGACGTCGAGTACATCGACTCGATCCAGGAGGACGTCCGCTGGCTCGGCTTCGACTGGGGCCCGCATCTCTACCACGCAGCCGATTACTTCGAGCAGTTGTACGAGTGGGCCGAGAGGCTCGTCCAAAAGGGGCGCGCCTTCGTCTGCGATCTTTCCGCCGACGAGATCCGCCTGAGCCGGGGGACGCTCACGGAGCCGGGGCGCGAGTCCCCCTACCGCGGTCGCACGATCGAGGAGAACCTCGATCTCTTCCGGCGCATGCGGGCGGGGGAGTTTCCCAACGGCGCGCGCGTCCTGCGGGCGAAGATCGACATGGCCTCGCCGAATCTAAACCTGCGCGACCCGGTCATGTACCGCATCCTCCACGCCTCCCATCATCGCTCGGGGGACGCCTGGAAGATCTACCCGACGTACGATTGGGCGCACGGCCAGTCCGACGCCATCGAGGGGATCACCCACTCCCTCTGCACGCTCGAGTTCGAGGATCACCGGCCCCTCTACGACTGGTACCTCGAGCAGCTCGAGCTTCCCCACCGCCCGCGGCAGATCGAGTTCGCCCGCCTGAACCTCGGCTTCACCGTTCTGAGCAAGCGCTGGCTCAACGAGCTCGTCGGCGCCGGACTCGTCTCGGGGTGGGACGATCCGCGCATGCCCACCCTCGCGGGGCTGCGCCGGCGCGGGTACACCCCCGAGGCCATCCGTCTCTTCTGCGAGCGCATCCGCGTCGCGAGGGCCGACAGCCTCGTGGACATGGACCTTCTCGAGAACACCCTTCGCGAGGATCTCAACGAGCGCGTGCCGCGCGCCATGTGCGTGCACCGCCCGCTGAAGGTCGTCCTGACGAACGTTCCCGAAGGAACTGTCGAGGAGATCGAGGCGCCGAACTTCCCCGACGACCCGCCGCGGATGGGATCGCGCCGGCTCCCCTTCACGCGCACCCTCTTCGTCGAGCGGGACGATTTCATGGAGAACCCCTCGAAGAAGTACCACCGCCTCGCCCCGGGGCGGGAGGTGCGCCTTCGCTTCGCCTACGTCATCCGGTGCGACGAGGTCGTCAAGGACCCTGCCACGGGGGAGATCGTCGAGCTGCGCGGCACCTGCGATCGCGAGACGCTCGGGGGGCCGCCCCTGGGGCGCAAGGTGCCGGGGACAATCCACTGGGTCTCTGCGGAGCGCTCGACCCCGGTGGAGCTGCGGCTCTACGATCGCCTCTTCTCCGTGCCCAGCCCGGGAGCGGGCGGCGGAGACTACAGGGCGCACCTCAACGCGGGCTCGCTCGAGGTTCTCGCGGGCGCGCGCGCGGAAGGGTCGCTCGCCGCGGCGCGATCGGGCGATCGGTTCCAGTTCGAGCGCCGCGGCTTCTACGTCGCCGACCTCAAGGACTCGAGGCCCGGCGCCCCCGTCTTCAACAGGATCGTCCCGCTTCGCGACACCTGGGCGAAGCTCGTCGACGCCGGGAAGAGCTAGACGCCTCCGGCTGGCGCTGATTCGATCCGGTAGATGTAGATCGAGTCTCCCGCGCGGGCGATCGGCTGCATCGACTCGCGGACGCGGGTGAGCCACGTGGAGAGGAGGCCCGCCGTCGCCTCCCGCCTCTGCGCCTCGGTGATCGCCCCGTTCCCGACGAGCCAGTCCGGGAGAGGCGCGTACGGCTCGCGCCGCGCGAGCGCCCGACCCCGCACGGCGCGCCACGCGGCGAGGCGCTCTCGCGGAACCCACCCGCGCCGCAGGACCGAGTTGGCGAAATCGGTGACGTCGTCGACGTAGAGCCCGGACAGGACGTTCAGACTCACCGCCAGGTACTGGCCGGGTCCCGGCCGCGTCGGCGCGAGGTCGGGATAGAAATCGTACGGAAAGCGGACCTTGTGAAACCGGATCCCGTAGCTCGCCGGATCGGCCGTCCCGAAGTACGCGAGGTAGACCTCCTGGATGCCGTGGGCGTCCATCGCGGTCTTCAGCCTTGCGAGGTCCTGGCCCCAGTCGATGTTCGAGTCGAGAAGGTAACGCCATCCCCCGCGAGGCCCCCCGGCGAGGACGTTGAAGTACGAGAGATACCCCGGCGTCGCCGCGACGAAGGAGACGATCGTGCCGCCGAGGAAGGCCGCGAGCGCCCGCCGCCGTCCCGCCGTCACGGCGAGCGGCGCGGCGGCTCCGGCGGCGACGATGAGAATCGGGTAGATCGGGAGGAGGTGCCGGTGGCCGATGTCGACGGCGCTGTTCATCGCCATGCCGGAATAGACGGCGACCGGCGCACCGAGAGCCCAGAGCTTCGGCGAGCGGAGCCGCCTCGTGAGGATCGCGGTGGCGCCGAGGGCGCCGAGGAGCAGGAGGAATGCCGGGGGCGTCTTGAGGAGGAACGCTTCCGGGAAGTAGTACCACCATCCGTCCACCGAGACGGCGCCGTTGAGGTAGCCGACGCGCTTCTCGGTCGTCCCGAGGAAGGCGTGGAGACCGTAGAGATACGCCTCGGGGAGGAGGCGTCGATCGCTCGCGGCGCCCGCGAGGCCGGGAGGCCGGAGGAGACCGTTTTCAGCATCCGCCCAGTCCAGCCGGTACTCGGGGTCGGCGGCCGCGGCGAAGCGGAAACCGTAGGCGGCCCAGATCGCGGCGAAGGCGAGCGCCAGCGCCGCCGCGAAGAGCCCCGTCGCGCGGAGCGCGCGAGCCCGGCGCCCGCCGTCCCCGGGGGGCGCCGCGAAGATCCACGCGATCGTCATGCACGCGGCAATCGGCCAGAGGATCAGGAGGCTGAACTTCGCGATCTGCGAGATCGCGACGGCGGCGGCGAAGAGCAGCCCCCGGCCGGGGCCGGGACGCTGCGTGTACCGCCAGAGGAGCCAGAGCGTCGAGGTGAACCCGAGCGCGGCCGGCAGATCGGTCGTCACGAGGCGCGCGTGGGCGAGAAGGGGCGGTGACAGCGTGAAGATGAAGAGCGAGAGGAGCCCGGCCGCCGGGCCCCAGAGATCGCGCGACCAGGCGTAGACGATGAGGCCGAGAGCGACTCCGAGCGCGATCATCATCGAGCGGGCGGGGACGAGCACGCGCGCGGGATCCCGGCGGTGCGGGGTGTCCCCTCGACCGTTCATGAGCTCGAACCCGAAGGTCCACTGATCCGCTCCCGTGCGGTAGGGAGCGCCGCGGGGATCGGGTGTGCCGCGCCAGGAGGCCGAGGCGTAGTCGGCCGCCAGCTCCCGATCGAACAGCAACGGGATCGCGCACCACACCTTCGCGAGCGGGGGATGCTCGGGGTTCAGCCGGAAGTCGCGGGCGTCGAGGGCCGAGTATCCCGCGGCGATGTGCGCCGTCTCGTCGAAGGTGGCCGAGTCCTCCCTCGAGGAGAGGAAGGCGGCGACCGCGAACAGTGCGAGCAGCGCGGCGACGGCCAGCGCATGGCTGCGACGGGATCTCATGGATGCGGAAGCCTCGCCTCGAAGAGGAGATCGGCTCAAGATAGAGGAGATGCCGGTCGCGGGTCCATTCACGCGAGCCCGCTCACGCCTCCGCCTCTCGTCCGCTTGACATGCCGCGCGACTTTCGTATAGGTTTCGCTTTCCGAGTCGAGCTCCGCGCGCAGGCCCACGACGATCGCGGGCGCCGGCGGGGCCGGGTCTCCGGTGACTCGAGACCCGCCGTGGCGGCCCCGCGAATCAGGTTGACGACGACGCA